>JAGUZZ010000351.1:0-14905 GCA_020060525.1 bacterium
AAAAAAAAGTGAGAGTCTCTGCAATCGGTGTCAGGGTTCCAGTCTGGAGTGGATTCGGAGGTCGCCCCCCGATGTCCAGATTGTCGAGTAACCATGAATGGGGCAAAGAGTTAATTGCAGAAACTCTCGGTGGTGAATATAGGTGAAAAGCCCTATCGGTGTCAACGAAAAAAATAACGATTATTGAAAAGGCTCTTTCCGCCGTTCTCGAAGCGGGTCGCCCGTTCGATCGGCGTTCGAGGGGAGCGAGAATCCGTGGGAGAAAAGAGCAGGATCGATCGTCTCGTCGAGGAGATAAAGAAGCAGCTCTTTCCGTACAGCCTCGAGCACGATATCGAGAGGAGCTGCGATCGCTGGAAGGTGGGGAACGAAGATTGCGTGACCTCGTGGGTCGTCGAGCAGCTTCGCTCCTGCAGGAAGAAGAATAAATGCGACAAGCGAAGCCTGTGCGTTTATTACAGCCACGGCGATCTCGCGAGGAGAAACTTCGACATCTGCCGCGAGATCATCATCCTCATCGAAAACGGCGACGTGAACTGCCGCGAATCTGACAAAAAGCCCGAATAGCATCTATGCCAAGTAGTGCCATTGTGGCACTTATGGCAGCGAATTGGCTGGCGCCAATCGGCTTCCTTTTCAAGCCTCGCGAAGCCAGCTCTGTATTTACTTTATTTGCAATCAGTTAATTAATATATGCTCCGTCCCCGCGTGGCATGATATTTGTTGTATTCCTAGCATGAACTTTCAAAGCGAGGTGTGTTGCTATGGCTAAGATTATAGGTATCGATCTTGGAACCACGAACTCGTGCGTGGCGGTTATCGAGGGCGGCGAGCCGGTTATCATCGCGAACCCCGAGGGCGGGAGAACGACTCCGTCGGTCGTGGGGTTCAAGGATTCGCAGAGGCTCGTCGGCATTCTCGCGAAGCGGCAGGCCGTGACGAACCCGAAGAACACCGTCTACTCGATAAAGCGTTTCATGGGCCGCAAATTCGCCGAGGTCGCCTCCGAGCGATCCGAGGTGCCGTACGAGGTCTTTCAGGGGCCGAACGGAGACGCCCGGGTGCGTCTCGAGGGGAAGGAGTTCACGCCTCCCGAGATATCCGCGTTCGTTCTCCAGTACCTCAAGGAGGCCGCGGAGAAGTACCTCGGCGAGAAGGTGACGCGCGCCGTCATCACCGTCCCGGCCTACTTCAACGACAGCCAGCGGCAGGCGACGAAGGACGCGGGACGCATCGCGGGCCTCGAGGTCGAGCGCATCATCAACGAGCCCACCGCGGCCGCGCTCGCCTACGGGCTCGACAAGAAGGGCGAGAAGACGATCGCCGTGTTCGATCTCGGCGGCGGCACGTTCGACATCTCCATCCTCGAGATCGGGGACAGCGTGTTCGAGGTCAAGGCCACGAACGGCGACACGCATCTCGGCGGAGACGACTTCGATCAGCGGGTCATGGACTGGATCATCGCCGAGTTCAAGCGCGAGCAGGGGATCGATCTCTCGAACGACGCGATGGCGGTGCAGCGCCTGCGAGAGGCCGCCGAAAAGGCCAAGTGCGAGCTTTCGAGCGTACCGCAGGCGGAGATCAACCTGCCGTTCATCACGGCGGACGCGGCCGGGCCGAAACATCTCGCCATGAAGCTCACGCGGGCGAAGCTCGAGTCGCTCACGGCCGACCTCATCGAGCGGACGGTGGGCCCCTGCAAGGCGTGTCTGCGCGACGCGGGTCTCAAGCCCGAGGACATCGGCGAAGTGATCCTCGTCGGCGGCGCGACGCGCATGCCGGCCGTGCAGGCGAAGGTGAAGGAGCTCTTCGGCAAGGAGCCCCATCGGGGCGTGAATCCGGACGAGGTCGTCGCCCTCGGGGCGGCCATTCAGGGAGGCGTGCTCGGCGGCGACGTGCACGACGTGCTGCTGCTCGACGTGACGCCCCTCTCGCTCGGCATCGAGACGCTCGGCGGCGTCATGACGAAGCTCATCGGCCGGAACACGACGATCACGACGCGCAAGAGCGAGGTCTTCTCGACCGCGGCGGACAACCAGACGACCGTCGAGATCCACGTTCTGCAGGGCGAGCGCGAGATGGCCCCGGACAACAAGTCGATCGGCCGGTTCCAGCTCGCCGGCATTCCGCCGGCCGGGCGCGGCATCCCGCAGATCGAGGTCACCTTCGACATCGACGCGAACGGCATCCTCAACGTCTCGGCGAAGGACAAGGCCACCGGCCGCGAGCAGAAGATCATCATCCAGCCCTCGAGCGGTCTCAGCGAGAGCGAGATCAAGAAGATGGTGAACGAGGCCGAGGTTCATGCCGCCGAGGACCGGCAGAAGCGCGAGGCGATCGATCTGCGCAACCAGGCGGATCAGCTCGCCTACCAGACGGAGAAGCAGCTTCTCGAGTACAAGGACAAGATCCCGGCCGAGGACGAAGCCGAGCTTCGCCGGGTTCTCGAGGAGCTCAAGGAGGCGGCGAAATCCGAGGACGGAAGCCGGATCCGCGCGGCGATCGATCGCCACAACGCCGTCTGGCAGCGCGCTTCGCAGAAGATGTATCAGGCGGCCGGCGCCGCGCAGGGAGGGCCGCAGCCGGGGCCGGAGCCCGGCGCGGGATCGCCCGGCGGGGAGGCGAAAGAGGGGAAGGCGGTCGACGCCGACTACGAGATCCTCGACGACGACAAGAAATGAGAGCGGAGAGCTCCGGATGAGCGTGCGGGGCGGTCCGGCCGCGAATCGGCCGTCCGCCCCGCGAGATTTTCGTTGCCCGGCGGGCCGCTGTTGCATACAATAAGATGTCCAAGACACGGATGGGCGATTAGCTCAGATGGTTAGAGTACCTGCTTGACATGCAGGGGGTCACTGGTTCAATTCCAGTATCGCCCACCATTTTTTTATGTATTCCACGCGGGACGTTATCCGATGGCCGAGCTCGTGCTGAAAGACGGTTCGCGGAAAGCGATCGACGGCGGCGAGCCGCTCTCTGGCGCCCTCGAGGCGCTCTCGGGCAAGACGCGCCGCGATCTCGTCGCGTTCCGGATCGACGGGAGGCTCCGCGACGTGAGGACCCGCGTGCCCGACGGCGCCTCGGAGATACATCCGGTCGTCGCCTCCGACGACGGGGCGCTCGAAGTGCTGCGCCACAGCGCGTCCCATCTCATGGCGCTCGCGGTCCAGACGCTGTTTCCGGAGGCGCGTTTCGGGATCGGACCGTCGATAGAGGACGGATTCTACTACGATATCCTGCTCGACAGGAGCCTCGCTCCGGAGGACCTCGTCCGCATCGAGGAGGTCATGGCCGGCGTCCTCGCGGGCGAGCCGCCCCCGTTCACTCGCGAGGAGATGTCGAGCGCCGAGGCGACCGCGCTCTTCGAGAAGCTCGGCCAGCCGTTCAAGGTCGAGCTCATCAGGGATCTCGGCGCCGAGACCGTGTCGGTGTACCGTCTCGGCTCGTTCGTCGACCTGTGCGCGGGGCCGCATCTGCCCGACATAAAAATGGTCAAGGCCTTCAAGCTCCTCTCGATCGCGGGGGCCTACTGGCGAGGCGACGAGCGGAACCAGATGATGCAGCGGATATACGGCACCGCTTTCTTCAGCGACGGCGACCTCAAGAAAGAGCTCGCGAGGCGCGAGGAGGCCAAGCGGCGTGATCACCGGCGCCTCGGCCCCCAGCTCGAGCTTTTCGACATCAAGGACGAGGCGGGAGGCGGGCTCGTTTTCTGGTATCCGAAAGGATACCTCCTGCGCGAGACGATCGAGAACTACTGGAAGGACGAGCACCGCCGCCGCGGTTACGAGATCATCATGACGCCGCATATCGCGCGGAGCAACCTCTGGCACACCTCCGGGCACTACGACTATTACCGGGAGAACATGTTCATCATCCCGTGCGAGGATCAGGAGTTCGTTCTCAAGCCGATGAACTGCCCCGGGCATATCCTCGTCTACAAGAGCAAGCTTCACAGCTACCGGGATCTGCCCGTGCGCTACGCGGAGCTCGGCACCGTGTACCGGAACGAGCGGACGGGGACGCTGCACGGTCTGCTGCGGGTCCGCGGCTTCACGCAGGACGACGCGCACATCTTCTGCACGCCGGAGCAGCTCATGGACGAGGTGGACGGGTGCTTCGAGTTCGCCCACAGCCTCCTCACCGCGTTCGGGTTCACCGACTACCGGGTCGAGCTGAGCGTGCACGATCCGGCGAACATGGCGAAGTACGCCGGGACCGAGGAGGAATGGGAGCGGGCCGAGGCGAGCCTCCTGGCCGCGATCGAAAAGCGCGGTATCCCGTACCACCGGATGACCGGCGAGGCGGTGTTCTACGGTCCGAAGATCGATCTCAAGCTCATCGACGCGATCGGCCGCGGATGGCAGGCGACGACGATCCAGTTCGACTTCAACCTGCCGCGGCGCTTCGACGTACAGTACGTGAACGCGGAGGGCCAGCGCGCGTACGTGTACATGATCCACCGCGCGCTTCTCGGCTCCATCGAGCGGTTCATAGGGACCCTCACCGAGCACTACGCGGGGGAGTTTCCGCTCTGGCTCGCGCCGGAGCAGGTGCGCGTCTTCCCGATCGGCCCCGGCCAGCACGACTACGTCCGTTCCGTCGTCCGGCGCCTCGTCGAGGGGGGCCTCCGGGCGCACGCGGATCTGCGCGAAGAGAAGATCGGGTACCGCATCCGGGAGGCGGAGATCCACAAGATCCCCTACATGGCGGTCGCCGGGGAGCGGGAGATGGCCGAGGGAACGCTCGACATCCGGTCCAAGAGAAAGGGACGGGTGGGGGTCAAAGGGGTGGACGAATTCCTCGCGGAAAGCATTGACGAGATACGCAGGAAGACGTATCTTTAAAGCCGAAAATCGAAACGGCAAGCAGGGGCCGGCGAGCCCCTCACCTTACGATCTTCAATGTATCGGTAGGGTTTCATCATCGACCGTTTGAAACGGGCGGGTGGAGCTTCTACCCGCCCGTTTCGTTTGTACAGGCAGGAGGTGGCGACATCAAGGAAAGGGAACGAGAGAAGCGGGTTCGAGTGAACGAGCAGATCCGGATTCCCGAGATCCGCGTCATCGACCCCGAGGGGAAACAGCTGGGCGTCCTCCAGACGCCGGAGGCGCTCCGCATGGCGGACGAGCTCGGACTCGATCTCGTCGAGATCTCGCCGACCTCGCGTCCGCCCGTCTGCAAGATCATGGACTTCGGCAAGTTCAAGTACGAGCAGAGCAAGAAGGCGCGCGAGTCGAAGCGCAAGCAGCACACGGCGCAGCTCAAGGAGATCAAGATCCGCCCGAAGATCGAGGAGCACGATCTCCAGTTCAAGATGCGGAACGCCGAGAAGTTCCTGAACGAGAAGGACAAGGTGAAGATCACGGTCGTGTTCCGCGGGCGCGAGATGGAGCACCTCGACATGGGCCGCAAGCTCCTCGACCGCGTCGTGAACTCGTTCTCCAACATCGCCGTCATCGAGAAGGACGCGGTGCAGGTCGGGCGCATGCTGTCGCTCATCCTGGGCCCGCGGTCCGAGAAGAAAGGAAGCTGAAACGCAGCATGCCGAAACTGAAGAGCAACCGCGCGGCGCGCAAGCGCTTCCGCGTCACGGGGACCGGCAAGGTCAAGCGGACGAAAGCGTACGCGAGCCACATACTCACGAAGAAAACGACCAAGCGCAAACGCAAGCTCCGCCGCGGAACGACGGTGGCCGGGAGCGACGCACGGCGCGTCAAACGCATGCTCGCCATGTAGGGCGCCGGACGAGGTATTCACGCTGACGCGGCCGCGCGCGGCCGCAGGAGGAAACGACGTATGCCGAGAACTACACACGGGGTGCCCTCGCACGGACGCACCAAGAAGATTCTCAAGAAGGCGAAGGGCTACTTCGGCAGCCGCAGCAAGCTGCATCGTATCGCCCGCGAAGCGGTCAACCGGGCGCTCATCTATTCGTATCGCGACCGGCGCGTCCGCAAGCGGGACTTCCGCCGTCTCTGGATCACGAGGATCAACGCGGCGGCGAGACTCAACGGCCTGAGCTACAACCGCTTCATCGAAGGGCTGCGCAAGTCGAACATCGAGATCGACCGGAAGCTGCTCGCCGAGCTCGCCGTGAACGACGCCGCGGGGTTCGCGCGGCTCGCCGAGATCGCCAAGGAAAAACGCTCATGAGCGGACCGGCCGATCGCGACGGGGTGCGGGAGGTCGCTCAGAGCGCCGCGCGCGCCTTCGCGGAGGCCGGCGATCTCGCGGCGCTCGAGGAGGCGCGCGTGCGGTTTCTCGGGCGCAAGGGCGAGATTACGGCGCTCCTGCGCTCGATCGGCGAGCTTCCGCCGGAGGAGCGTCCCGCCTTCGGCGAGACCATCAACGATCTCAAGAAGGAGATCGAGGGGCTGTTCGAGAGCCGCCGGAGCGCGCTCGGCGCGAACGGCGCCGAGGAGGACCATTTCTCGGGCGACGCGACCCTTCCCGGGCGCCGCGCGAGCGCGGGCGGCACGCACGTGCTGCACCGCGTGGTGAGCGAGATGAAGGCGATCTTCTTCGGCATGGGGTACTCGCTCGCGGAGGGCCCCGACGTCGAGCTCGATTACTACAACTTCGAAGCGCTCAATTTCCCCGTCGACCACCCCTCGCGGGACCTGCAGGACACGTTCTACGTCAACCGCGACATACTGCTCCGGACGCAGACCTCGCCGGTGCAGGTGAGGTACATGGAGCGGCACCGGCCCCCGATACGGATCATCGTCCCCGGCCGCGTCTACCGCAACGAGACCCCCGATCCCAGCCACGCGGCCGAGTTCCTCCAGATGGAGGGTCTCTACGTCGACCGGAACGTGTCGCTCGCCGATCTGCGGAACGACATCGCCTTCTTCGCGCGGTCGTTCTTCGGCGCCGACGCCAAGGTCCGTTTCCGGCCGCACTTTTTCCCGTTCACGGAGCCGAGCGCGGAGGTGGATATGTCCTGCTTCGCGTGCGGCGGCTCGGGGTGCGCGATCTGCGGCAGGACGGGCTGGATCGAAATCATGGGCGCCGGGATGGTCCATCCCCACGTGTTCCGGTACGCGGGGTACGATCCGGACGCCTATACCGGCTTCGCCTTCGGCATCGGGATCGAGCGTACCGCGATGCTGAAATACGGTATCGACGACATTCGGAGGCTTCTCGGCAACGACCTGCGGTTCCTCGGTCAGTTCTGGAGCGAAGCGGCGCCGGAGGTGGCGGGGTGAAGGCGAGTCTCAACTGGCTCAAGCGCTACGTCGACGTCTCGGAGCATCCGGACGCGCTCGCGCACGACCTCACGATGTTCGGCCTCAACGTCGAGTCGATCGAGTCGCTCGCCCCGTCGTACTCGGGGGTCGTGTTCGGCAGGGTGCTCGAATGCGGCAAGCATCCGGGAGCGGACCGGCTGAGCCTCTGCTCGGTCGACGCGGGGCGCGGGCGGCCGCTCTCGATCGTGTGCGGAGCGCCGAACGTCCGCGCGGGCCAGCGCGTCGCGGTCGCCGTCGAGGGGGCCGTGCTCGCGGGAGGGCTCCGCATCAAACGGTCGAAGATCCGCGGCCAGCTCTCCGAAGGGATGATCTGCTCGAGCGCGGAGCTCGGCGTCGGCGAGGACGGCGGCGGCATCCTCGTGCTCGATTTCGACGATTCGCCCGGCGCGAGCCTGGACGGGCGGCTCGATCAGACCGATTACGTGCTCGATATCGAGATAACGCCGAACCGTCCCGATCTCCTGTCCCACCTCGGGATCGCGCGCGAGATCGCCGCGCTGTACCGCCGGGAGCTGCGTCCGCCGGCCCTCGCTCCCCTCGACGGAGGGGCGGGGTTCCGGCTCGAGATAGAGAGCGGCGCGGATTGTCCGCGGTATGCGGCGGCCTTCGTCGAGGGCGTCGCCGTCGGTCCGTCTCCCGCGTGGATGCAGAAGCTTCTTCGGGCGGTCGGCCAGAGCCCCATCAACAACGTCGTCGACGTCACGAACTTCGTTCTCCTCGAGCTCGGTCAGCCGATACACGCGTTCGACCGCGACGCCCTCGCGGGCGACGCCATCGTCGTGCGGCGCGCGCGGAAGGGGGAGAGGATCGTCACGCTCGACGGGGTCGAGCGCGAGCTCGATCCCTCCATACTCGTCATCGCCGACGCGGAACGCGCGGTCGCCGTGGCGGGGGTCATGGGGGGCCGCGACGCGGAGGTCCGGCCGGAGACGAAGCGCCTCGTCATCGAGAGCGCGATGTTCGAGCCCCGCCTCGTCCGCAAGGCCCGCCGGCAGCTCCTTCTCGATACGGAGGCGAGCTACCGCTTCGAGCGCGAGGCGGACATCGGCATCATGGCCGCCGCGGCGGCCCGGGTCTGCGGCCTCGTCGCGGAGATGAAAGCGGGCGTCCCGGACGATCGCACGGCAGAGTACGTGCACGACCGGGGGGCGCTCGAAAGTCGAACGGTGGCGCTGCGCGTCGCGCAGACGAACAGGGTCATGGGAACGCAGCTCGCCGCCGACGATATCGCGGCCCTCCTCGATCGCCTGTCCCTCCCGTCGCGGATCGGCTCGGACGCGCTCGCGGTCTCCGTGCCGACCTTCCGGCGCGATCTCGTCGAGGAGGTCGATCTCATCGAGGAGACGGCCCGCGTCTACGGATACGACAATATCGGGCGGGACGAGACGATCCGGTGCGGCATCTTCTCGATCCCCTCTCCCGAGGACCGGCGCGGCGAGCTCCTGGCGGGACATCTCGTCGCGCGGGGGTACGCGGAGGCGATCACGAGCTCCTTCATGGATCCCGCCTCGCCCGGCAAGATGCGCTGGGACGCCGCCGACGAGCGCTCGCGCTGCGTGCGGATCGCCAATCCGCTCACCGAGGCGCAGTCGGCGATGAGGACGAGCCTCGTGCCGGGGCTGCTCGAGGTGCTTCGGCGGAACACCCCCGCCGAGGCGGAGGAGATACGGATCTTCGAGATCGGCAAGGTGTTCATCCCGGCTCCGGGCGGAGCCGGTCTCCCGCGCGAGGACCTGCGTTGCACGGCGATCCTCGCCCGGCAGGCCGATCCGCTCCAGTGGATGCAGCCGCAGCGGGAGTGCGATTTCTTCGACGCGAAGGGAGAGGTCGAGACGCTGTTCGAGCGGTTCGGGCTCGGCGGAAGCGTTTCGGTGTCGGAGACCTCCGGCGCCTCGGGGCGGGGCGTCAGGTGGTTCCGCGGCGGAAAACCGTTCGCCGAGGCCTTCGCCGTCGCGCCGCCCGTGCTCGACGCCTTCGACGTCGAGGGACCCGTATACTGTTTCGACATCCTCGTCGACGAGCTGCCGGCCGGGGCGCAGTGGCCCGTCATGAGCCCCGTGAGCCCCTATCCGGCCGTCAAACGCGACCTGTGCATCGTCGTGGACGACCGCGTCCGGTTCTGCGATATCCGGGAGGCGATCGCCGGCGAGGCGCATTTCCTTGATTCGCTGCGGGTTTTCGATTACTATCGTGGCGGGCATCTCGGCGAGGGGAAGCGGAGCTTCACGTTCAGGCTGAGCTTCCGGTCCCCCGACGGGACGCTCGACGGCATGGCGGTCGATCGCGAGGTGCAGCGGATACTCGCCGCGCTCCATCGCGAATTCGGCGCGGTCCTGCGGACGGAATAGAGGAGGAGGCGGGCATGGCCAACCCCGGGATCATCAACCTGGACGCCCTCGAGGAGAAGATAAACAAGGCCGCCGAGCACATCGCCCGGCTCAAGGCCGAAAAAGCGGCCCTCGAGCGCGGCAATAAAGAGTTGAAAGAAAAAATCGAATCGTTGTATATTAGAAACGAGGAGTTGTTAACGGAAATCGAAAACGTGCGGGCCGAAAGGCAACGCACAGGAGATTTCGAAAAAACGAGAGAGGAGATTAAAGGTAAAGTCGAGGAGATGCTGGCGAAGCTGGATAGGCTTGACATCTGAGCGCGCCGGCTCCGGAGGCGGATAGAAGGGCGGGGATGGCGAATCCGTTGTAGGTCGATCGGGGAAGGTTGCCGCATGACCGAAAAGAGCACTGAAAAAGTGGAGATTTTTGGTCAGGAGTACAAGATAAAGGGAGTCGGCAACCCCCAGTATATACAGAAGATAGCTGGGTATGTCGACAAGAAGATGAGGGAAATAGCCCATTCGAGCGGCATCATGTCGCAATCGCGCATCGCCATATTGGCAGCTCTCAATATCACGGACGAGCTCTACCAGGAGCGCGAGGAAGTGGATCGCGTTCGGGCCGAGTTCGAAGGAAAAGCCGCGCGGCTGGGCGAGCTTCTGGACAGCGAGATCGACGTAGAACGGTGATTTCTCCCCGCTGGGGTGTTGGCGAGGCGACATGCGGGGAAAAAAGGCAGCGAAACGAGCATGCACTCAGGAATTCCCTACCGTGTACGTGATGGAGAAGTGAATTATTGAGCCAACACCTTTAGCCCGGAAGTCTTATATTCGGCCGTCGATGCCGTGCCCGGCGACGCCGGGATCGCAGAAACGGTCGTGCGGACATCCACCTTACCGGAAGGGCTTCAAAGGCTGCTTCGCCACACGGCACAGCGTGGGGAATTTTAAATAGCCTCCCCGGCATCTCCCGAGTCGAATCTCAAGCAACGATCTATCAACGCGTAACCATGCAGCGCACGGCCACGCTTTACATGCGCGGAGGTGAGGTGCCCGGCGTCGATCCGGGCGGACACAATGGGACAGGGAGAACTGTTCGTCATCATTCCGGTCGGGATCATCGTCCTCATCGCGGGAAGCATCCTCGGCTGGTTCATGAACAAGAAGGTCTCGGAAAACCACCTGAAGCACACGCGGAAGCTCGCGGAGAACATCATCGCGGAGGCGCAGCGGGAGGCCGAGACGCAGAAGAAGGCCGCGATCCTCGAGGCGAAGGACGAATGGTATCAGGCGAAGCTCCGGTTCGAGAAGGACACGCAGGAGAGCCGGCAGGAGCTCAAGAAGCAGGAGCGGCGTCTCGAGGAGAAGGAGCAGAACGTCAACCGCAAGGTGGATTTCCTCGAGAAGCGCGAGCAGGAGCTCGTCGAGCGCCAGCGGACGCTCGACGGCAAGCTCCAGGCGGTCGCCGAGAGGAACGAGGAGCTCACGCGGGTGCTTCAGGTCCAGAACGACAAGCTCGAGCGGATCGCCGGCATGAGCCGGGAGGACGCGAAGAAGCTCCTCATTACGAACCTCGAAAATCAGGCGCGTCACGAAGCGGCGAAGCGGATCCGCGACATACGCGAGGAAGCCGAGCGCAACGCGGTCAAGGAGAGCCGCGAGATCCTCACGCTCGCGATCGAGCGGTGCGCGGCGGATCACGTGGTCGAATCGACCGTGTCGGTCGTCGATCTGCCGAGCGACGAGATGAAAGGGCGCATCATCGGACGCGAGGGCCGGAACATCCGCGCCTTCGAGAACGCGACGGGGATCGACGTGATCATCGACGACACGCCCGAGGCGGTCATCCTCTCGGGGTTCGATCCGGTCCGCCGGGAGGTCGCCCGGCTCAGTCTCGAGAAGCTCGTCAAGGACGGGCGGATCCATCCCGGCAGGATCGAGGAGATCGTCGAGAAGACGCGCAAGGAGCTCCTCGACGAGATCCGCGAAGTGGGCGAGCAGACCTGCCTCGAGCTCAACATCCACGGTCTCCACGCTGAGCTCGTGAAGCTTCTCGGCCGGCTCAAGTACCGCACCTCCTACGGCCAGAACGTCCTCCAGCACTCGAAGGAGGTCGCGTTCCTCTCGAGCCTGCTCGCCGGAGAGCTCGGCGCCGATCCGGCGATCGCGCGCCGCGCGGGGATCCTGCACGACATCGGGAAGGCGGCCGATCACGAGATGGAGGGGCCGCACGCCACCATCGGCGGCGAGCTCGCCAAGCGCTACGGCGAAGGGGAGCGGATCGTGAACGCGATCGCGGCGCATCACGAGGACGTCGAATCGACGTCGATGATAACTCACATCGTTTCCGCCGCCGACGCGATTTCGGGGGCAAGGCCCGGAGCGAGGCGCGAAACGCTCGAGAACTACATCAGGCGGCTCGAGAAGCTCGAGAAGATCGCCGACGCCTTCGACGCCGTCGAAAAATCCTACGCGATTCAGGCGGGCCGCGAGATCCGGATCCTCGTCAACTTCAAGAAGGTCGACGACAACCAGGCAGCCGATCTGTGCTCGGAGATCGCGCGCAAGATCGAGGGCGACATGGAATATCCGGGCCAGATCAAGGTCATCGTCATACGGGAGACGCGGGCGATCGATTACGCGCGCTGACGCCGTCCGGCGTCGAGCGCGCGCGGCGGGAAGCGGGCGGTCTCGATGCGGGTGCTGTTTCTCGGAGATATCATCGCGAAGACGGGGCGCCGGGCCCTGCAGGCGGGGCTCCCCGCGCTCCGGGGCCGCCTCGGCGCGGATCTCTGTATCGCGAACGTCGAGAACGCCGCGGGGATCTTCGGCGTCACCGAGCGCGTCGTGAACGACATCGTCGCGGCGGGCGTCGACGTCATGACGAGCGGGAATCACGTCTGGGACAAGCGCGAAGGGGTCGCGCTCCTCGATCAGCGGACGGATATCCTCCGTCCCGCGAACTATCCCCCCGGCGTGCCGGGGAAAGGGCTGCTGCTGCGCGAGATCGCGCTCACGCCGGTCGCCGTCATGAACCTTCAGGGGCGCACGTTCATGAGCGCCATCGATTGCCCCTTCCGGACGGCGGACGCGCTGCTCGCGGAGATCCCCGGAGCGGTGCGGATCATCCTCGTCGATTTTCACGCCGAGGCGACGAGCGAAAAGCAGGCCCTCGCGCTCTACCTCGACGGCCGCGTGAGCGCGGTCGTCGGCACGCATACGCACGTGCAGACGGCGGACGAGCGGATCCTGCCGCGGGGCACCGCCTTCATGACGGACGCGGGCATGGTCGGGCCGCTCGATTCGATCATCGGCGTTCGCAAGGAGCAGGTCATCGACCGGTTCCTCAAAGGCATACCGGTCCGTTTCGAGGTCGCCTCCGGCGTCTCGCACATCGACGGATGCCTGGTCGAGATCGACGAGGCGAGCGGTCTCGCCCGCTCGGTGGAACGGGTGCACGAGCGCGTGGAGCTCGACGAGGAGGAGACGTGAGCGCTGAGCGGGGCGTTCTCATGGACGGCAGAGCGGCCGCCGACGCGGTGCTCGCCGCGGTCGCCGAGGGCGCGGCGCGGTTCGCCGCGGGGTACCGCCCGCCGCATCTCGCCGTGATCATCGTCGGCGAGAACCCCGCGTCGCAGTTCTACGTGAAGAGCAAGGTGAAGGCGGCCGAGCGGTGCGGCATCGATTCGATCCTCATCGAGCTCCCCGCCGAGACGGGCGAATCGGCGCTCCTCGAACGGCTCGGGCGCCTGAACGCCGATCCCGGCGTCGACGGGATCCTCGTCCAGATGCCGCTTCCCGCGCAGATCGATCAGCAGCGCGCGATCGAGGGGATTTCTCCCGCGAAGGACGTCGACGGGCTCCATCCGTACAACATCGGCCGCCTCGCCGCCGACCGGCCCCGGTTCGTCGCTTGCACGCCGCTCGGCATCATGGAGCTCCTCGCGCGCTACCGGGTGCGGACGGCGGGGGCGCGGGCGGTCGTCATCGGGAGGAGCGTTCTCGTCGGAAAGCCGATGGCGCTGCTCCTCTCCCGCAAGCACGAGACGGGGGACGCCTCGGTGACGCTCTGCCATTCGCGCTCGACGGATCTCGCCTCGATCGCCCGCGAGGCGGATATCCTCGTCGCGGCCGTCGGCAGGGCCGGCTCGGTCGGCGCGGAGATGGTCAAGGACGGCGCGGTCGTCGTCGACGTCGGCATCAACCGGATCGCCGATCCCGCGTCCGCGAAGGGATACCGGATCGCGGGCGACGTCGATTTCGAAGCGGTCCGGCCGAAGGCCTCGCTCATAACGCCGGTCCCAGGAGGCGTGGGCCTCATGACCGTCGCGATGCTCATGCGCAACACCCTGCAGGCCGCCGAGTGGGCCCGGGGAGAACGGCATGAAGGAAATCCCGCGGCATGACGCCGAGGCCCCCGCGGCCGGCGATTGCTACACCGTCACCGAGATCGCGGCCGCGATCCGGCAGCACCTCGAATCGGAGTTTCCCCGCGTCAGCGTCATCGGCGAGGTGGCGAACTGCAAGGTTCACCAGTCCGGCCACGTCTACTTCACCCTGCGCGACAGCGAAAGCGTGCTCGCCGCGGCCCTCTTCCGGAAAAACGCCGAGCGCGTCGCCGTCCGGCCCGAGAACGGCATGTCGGTCGTCGCTTCGGGGCGGCTGTCGCATTTCGGGGGAACCGGGCGAACGCAGATCATCGTGAGCGAGCTCGTCCCGGCGGGGAAGGGGGACATGGAGCGGGCCTTTCGCGCGCTCCTCGAGCGCCTTCGCGCCGAGGGGCTCACCGATCCCGCGCGAAAGCGCCCTCTTCCGCCGTATCCGGAAACGATCGCCGTCGTCACGTCGCCGACGGGCGCGGTTATCCGGGATATCGTGAACACGCTGCGGCGCCGGTGGCCCGTGGCCGAGATCGTTCACGTCCCGGCCGAGGTGCAGGGACCAGCAGCCGCGGCGTCGGTCGTCCGGGCGCTCTCGCGCTGCGACGAAATGGACGGCGTCGACACGGTCATCCTCGCGCGCGGGGGCGGAAGCGTCGAGGATCTCTGGACCTTCAACCTCGAGGAGGTCGCGCGGGCCGTGGCGGCTTCCCGGCATCCGCTCGTCACCGGGATCGGCCACGAGATCGACACGACGATATGCGATTACGTATCGGACGTGCGGGCGGCCACGCCGACGGCGGCCGCCGAGCTCGCGACCCCGCGCGTCGAGGAGGTTCTGCGGCGCTGCGGGGAGGCGGCGAAAACGATCGAGGCGCGCACGAGGGGCGTCGTGGACAACCTGCGGCACCTCGTATCCTATCTCATGCGCAGCGCGGCGCTGGCCG
>JAGUZZ010000055.1:0-5414 GCA_020060525.1 bacterium
CCTCGGGCGCGCGCGCCCCCGCGGCGTTGCCCGCGATCGCGGACCCGACGAGGGCGAACGGCAGGAGCACGACGACCGCTCCCGCGGCGAGCAGACTCCCGCCGTGGGACTGGAGAAGAGGAGCGAACACGACGAGCGCGAAGAATCCGTACACGACCGACGGGATCGCGGCGAGCATCTCGATGACCGGTTTCACGATCTGCCGCACCGAAAACGGCAGGATGTCGCTCAGGCACAGGGCCGCGAGCACGCCGAGCGGCACGGCGACGACGCTCGCGCCGATCGTCACGAGCGCGCTGCCGACGAAGATGGCGAGGGCCCCGAACTCGGCGTCTTCCCGCGAGGGATACCAGCGCACGCTTCCGAAGAACTCGCGGACCCCCTCGATGCGGAAGAAAGGCACCGCGTCCTTGACGATGAAATAGAAGATGAAGAGGAGCGCGATGATCGAGCTCGAGGCGACCGCGGCGAGAACGGAATGCCCGAAAAGGGCGGCGAGGCGGCTCCGCCGCCTCGCCCCTTTCGTCATGAGAAGCTGTTCGTGCATCAGTACTTGGTGACCGGCACGAAGCCGATCTCTTCGACGATTTCCTGACCCTTCGGGCCGAGATACAGGGTGATGAACGCGTGCAGGTGGCTGCCGAGCTTCGGATAGCCGTTCGTGAACATGTAGAGCGGCCGCGCGACGGGGTAGACGCCCGACGAGACGGTCGCGTTGTCCGGAGCGACGTTGTTGATCTTGAGCGCCTTCACGGTGCGGTCCGCGAAACCGAGCCCGACGTAGCCGATCGCCGCGGGCGTGCTCTGGACGCGCTGGCGGATGGCGCCGTTCGATCCGACGTACTCGGCGGTCGCGACGATCTTCTCCTTCTTCATGACGAGCTCCTCGAAGCTCTCGTAGGTCCCGCTGTTCGTGTCGCGGCTGATGAGCACGATCTTGACGTCCGGGCCGCCGAGCTGCTTCCAGCTCGTGATCTTTCCGGTGTAGATGTCTCGCACCTGCTCGACCGTGAGACCCGAGACGGGGTTGCTCGGGTGGACGATGATCGCGATGCCGTCGACCGCGACGACGTGGGCGACGGGAAAGACGCCCTTCGCGACGGCGGCCTTGAACTCCTCGTCCTTCATGAAGCGCGACATGTCGGCGATGTCGCACATGCCGTTCACGAGCGCCTTCGCGCCGTTGCCGCTGCCCGATTCGCTCACCGTCACGTTGACGCCGGGGTTTTTCTGCATGTAGTACTCGGCGAAGGCCTTGGCGATCGGACCGACCGTGGTCGAGCCGTCGATGATGATCCTGTTGGCCTGAGCGGCCGCCGGACCCGTTCCGAAGAGACCCGCGACGAGCACCGCCGCCGCGAGCGCGAGCGCGATCGTATTCTTCGTTCTCGACATCGTGTCCTCCTTGTTCGTTCTCTCCATAGTATATTCCGGTTTCGTCAGCGTTTCGTTAACGCTTCGTTAGGATTTCGTGAGGAAACCGTCCTCCTAGAACTTGAGCTGCAGGTCCGCCTGCAGGCGTTTGTAGTCGATCTCGTCGTCCGCGTCCTTGATCCCCTTCGTGTTCACGAAGTAGGTGAGATCGAGGCTCACGTTCTTCGCGACGCCGTACGCGGCTCCGAGCTCGATCCCCTTGCCGTTCGTGCCGCCGCCGATGAAATCGGAGTCGGTGAAAGCGCCGACCACGGCGTCCGCCTCGAGCTGCCGGTAGTTCGCGTAGATCCTCACGGAACCCTGGTCCTTGCCGCTGCTCAGTGCGCCTCCGAAGAGCCAGCCGGCGTTGAGGCTGTCCGCCGCGACGTTCGTCACGTAGTTGCCGTAGAGCTTGAGACCGGCCTTGTCGGAGAGGGCGACGTCCACGACGCCGAGCGCCTCGAACTCGTCGTAATCGACGGCGTATCCGTAGACGTCCCCCGACGCGGTCGAGCCGATGACCTTCTTGGAGTTGCCGTAGTTCTTGTCCGGCTTGTAGAAGAAGGGCATGTTCTCCGCGCCGCTGTAGTCGTAATAGCCGCCTCCGACCGTGATCTTGACGTCGTCGGAGGCCTTCACGTTGAAGCCCGCCTGCACTCCGGCGAAGTACGATTCATCGTCGGGATCGTTGTCGCGGACGTAGAACAGGCCGCCGTTCAGGAACATCTTCGCCTTCGCGCCGAGAGAGCGGCCGAATCGGAGCGCGAGCCCCTCGGGGTTGAGGTCTCCGTCCCACAGGAGCTCGGTCTTGTCCGGCGTCTCGAACGGGAGCTTCATCTTGCCGCCGACGACGGCGAGTCCGGCGATCGCCTTCGGATGAAAATCGAAGTAGGCGAGATCGAGGCTGAACCCCTTCGTGGAGAATCCGTCGGTGAGCGTCTGGTTCGTGGAAACGGGATCGTCCGAGCCGGACGCGAGGCCGATCGCCGCGCTCCACGTCTCGGATATCTCCGCCTCGGCGGAGAGACGCGCGCGAATCCGCCAACGGTTGTTGTCCTCCTTGCCCTCCACCTGAATGAGCTCGTGGCGGTGGCGGAAATCTCCTTTGATTTTCAGCTTCTCGTGCCACTCGCCGGCGCGGACTATCGCCGGCAGCACCATGACGCCGACGATCGCTGCTGCGACTCTCGTTCTCACTCTCGGCACCTCCTCGGTTCGGGTTCGTGAGAGCGATCCTGACACGGCCCTCGCGCACCTCGCGCCTCGGCCGTCGCGACATATGATACGGAAGAGCCGTTAGAGGATGATGAGGGGGACGTCAGATTTCGATGAGCGAGCAAACCGCCGCCGTTACGCAGGTTGCGGCAGACGGATCGTGAACGTGCTGCCCGCGCCGGGCGCGCTCTCGACCGACACCGAACCGCCGTGGGCCTGCACGATGTGCTTCACGATCGAGAGTCCGAGGCCGGTGCCGCCGAGCTTGCGGCTGCGCGCCTTGTCGACGCGGTAGAACCGTTCGAAGATGCGCGCGAGGTGCTCGCGCTCGATCCCGCAGCCGCGGTCGGCGACGTCGATCCGGATCCCGTCGCCGTCCGGCCGCGCGGAGATCCGCACGGAGCGGCCGGCGTCGCTGTACGTCACGGCGTTGTCGATGAGGTTGACGAGGGCCTGCTCGATGAGAGCGGGATTGATCGTCGCCGCGACGCTCTCGTGGCAATCGAGCTCGAGAGCGACCCCCTTCTCCTTCGCCGCGCGTCCGCAGATCTCCATCGCCTCGAGAAGAACGCCGCGGAGCGGGACGCGCTCGAGCGACACCCCGCCGCGCGTTCCGTTCTGCTCGAGACGGGAGAGGAAGAGGAGATCCTCGACGATCGAGTTCATCCGGTCCGCCTGCTTCGCGATGATGTCGAGGAACTTCTTCGCGTCGTCGGCCTCGTGAGCCGACCCGTCCCGAAGCGTCTCGATGAAGCCCTTGATCGACGTGATCGGGGTCTTGAGCTCGTGCGAAACGTTCGCCACGAAATCGCGCCGCACTTCCTCGAGGCGCTGCAGCCGCGTGACGTCGTTGAGAACGATGACGGCGCCGATCCGCCGGCCTTCGGCGTCGCGCAGCTCCGCCCCGTGCGCCTGCAGGAAACGCTGTCCGAGCGGACCGCGGAGCACGACGTCCCCCTCGACGGGCTCGGCGCTCGAGAGCGCTCTCTTCACGAACTGCTGGAGCTCGGGGTTGCGGACGATCTCCTGGATGCTCCTGCCGACGGCGCCCGCCTCGCTCGCGTCGAGAAACGAGGCGGCCGCGCGGTTGAGCCGCATGATCCGCTCGTCCATGTCCACCGCCACGAGACCTTCGACCATGCTCGCGAGCACCGCTTCCTGCTCGTTCCGCCGGCCCACCTCCGCGCGGATGCGCCCGTCGAGGCGCTCGGCGAGCTCGTTCAGCTTTTCCGCGAGCCGGCCCGCCTCGTCGAGCCGGTAGACGGGGAGCCGGTACGAGAGGTCGTTGCCGGCGAATCGCTCCATTCCCCGCTTGATTTCGTCGAGGGGACGGCTGATCCGCCGCGCGACGGCGTAGCTCGCGATCCCGGCGAGCACCGCCGCGACGAGGCCGCCGGCGGCGATGCGGATCCGGAGGCCACGGAGCCTGTCGTCGATCGCCGTAAGCGGCATCGAAACGCGGACCGCGCCGACGACGACGTCGCCGCGCCTGACCGGCACCGCGATGTACATCTCGTTTCGCCTCAGGGTGTCGCTGAACCTCGTCGCCCTTCCCGTACCGCCGGCGAGCGCTCCGGCGAACTCGGGCCTGTCGGCGTGATTCTCCATGCGCGCCGGCGTCTCGTCGGAATCGCCGATCACCCGGCCGCCGGCGAGGACGACCGTCGCGCGGGTGCCCGTGGCGCGGCCGAGATCCTTGCACAGCGAATCGACGGCGGCCTCGCGCGAGGCGATAACGGCCTCGTCGAGCGAGCGCTCGACGAGACGCGCCTGCGCGGCGAGGAACTCCTCCGTGGCGCTCACGTGAAAATCGCGCATCGAACGCGAGACGTAGACGCTCGTCGCGAGCAGCGCCGCAACGACGATGAGCAGATGGTACGGGTAGAGATGCCAGAGAAGCGATCGACGGCGCATATCAGCTCTCCCGGTAGCGGTACCCGACGCCGCGGACCGTTTCGATCCGTTCGCCGAGCGCGCCGAGCTTCTTCCGGAGCCCGACGATGTGGACGTCCACGGAACGGTCGGTGACGGGATACTCGTCCCCTCGCGCCGCGTCGATGATCTGCTGCCTCGTGAACACCCATCCCGGCCTGCGGGCGAGGAGATGGAGGACGCGGAACTCGGTCGAGGTGAGATCGATCTTTTTCCCCCGCGCAGCGACCTCGTGGCGGCCTGGATGGATCACCAGATCCTTGAGCTTGATGACCGCGGACTCCTCGGCCGGCGCTTTCGTCTTTCGCCGGAGAACGGCGCGGATGCGCGCGATCATGACGCGCGGGCTGAACGGCTTCGTGATGTAATCGTCGGCGCCGAGCTCGAGGCCCGCCACGATATCGGGCTCTTCCCCCCGCGCGGTGAGCATGACGACGGGGACGTTCGCCGTGCGGGGATCGCGCTTCAGAGTGTTGCAGACCTCGAAACCGTCCACGCCGGGCAGCATGAGATCGAGAAGGACGAGATCGGGCGGCTTCGCGCGCGCCGATTTGATCGCCTCTTCGCCGGAAGCGGCCTTCGTCACGCGATACCCCGCCTTCACGAGGTTGTAGCTCACGAGCTCGAGGATATCCTCCTCGTCGTCGACGACGAGTATATGTTCGGCGCTCATGCGGAGCCTCGCTTTCGCCGCGAATCCCGTAGGCGGCAGTAGAATAGTATATCCGTACGGAAAAATAACAGGAAAATGCGAGGCGGCCGTTAGGGACGCGTGAGTTTTCCGTTAGCGAAAACGCCCCCGAGCCCTCGGGCGTGCGCCGCCGGCGACGCGCGCAGCCGGCGGCGCCTCCGCG
>JAGUZZ010000286.1:0-22290 GCA_020060525.1 bacterium
GACCGACTCCCAGTCGCCCTCGGGGAGGCCGAGCGACGCGGCCTGCGCCGCGTCGAGACGCACCCCGACCGCCTTCGTCGGATCGAGGAGGCGCGGGAGAGCGTCGCCGAGCGCCGACATCGGCCCGCCGCCCTCGATCATTCTCCAGACGTTGTACCCGGCGATCGGCGTGCCGTATTCTCCGGCGACGTCGTGGGAGGAAGCCCGCGTTCTGATCCGCACCCACCCGCCCTGATCGTTCGGCACGTCGAGGCACGAGGCGACTTCCGGCTCCGGATCGCCCCAGAGTCCCTCGGGGCCGATCCGCTGGGCGTATATGTCGCCCTCGCTGCCGCTCGCCCGCATATCGTCCCAGAAAACGAATGCACCGCCCGATCCGTCGGGAAGGAGCACGGGGCTGAACTGGTAATCGCGGGCGACGCACGCGCCCGCGCCACGGGGACCCCAGAGCGCGGCGCCCTCTCCGTCGAGCCTCTGGACGTAGATATCCGTCGGCAGGTACGGCCCCTCGTGGTATGCGTCGATGGCGACGATCACTCCTCCGAGATCGTCATGCGAAACCGCGAGATCTCCCTCGCCGCCCGTATCGAAGACGCGATTTCCGTACGAGCCCCAGAGCGGATTGCCGTCGCCGTCGAAGCGCTGGGCCCACACCTCTAACGCCCCCGTATCCTCGCGATCGTCGTACCACACGGCGATCACGCCGCCGTACAGGTCGTTCACTATCGACGCGCCGTGTCTATTCCAATATTCCTGCAGGACCGGAAGACCTTCCTCCGACCACAAAACCGTTCCGGAACCGTCGATCCGCTGGATATAGCAATCGTTGTATCCGCTTCGGATATCGTTCCACGCGACGTATGCGCCTCCGGCCGGATGCGCGGCTATCTTCAAGCCGTACTGCGATTCCGGCTCGGTGCACACGGGCATGCCGCCCGCGTCCCAGAGCAGCGCGCCCGTCCCGTCGATCCGCTGCCCGAATATATCGGCGTCGCCGTACCGGTAATCGGGCCAAACGACGATCGCTCCTCCCGCCCCGTCGGACGCCGGCACGGGGGAGTACTGGGAGTTCAAATCGTCGCACACGGGCACGCCGTCGACGGTCCACAGCACGGCGCCGAACGCGTTGACCCTCTGGGCGTATATATCGGGATTGCCGCCGCGATTGTCGGTCCACACCACGATCGCGCCGCCGGCTCCGTCGGGGACGAGCCGTGCATCCCACTGATCCTGATCGAACGTGCAGATGCCGAGACCGTCCGCGGCCCACATGCGATTGCCGTCTCCGTCGATCCGTTGCGCGTAGATGTCGGGCCTCCCGGCGCGTTGATCCTGCCACAGGACGATCGCGCCCCCAGCGCCGTCCGAGACGATATCGTACAGCCATTCGTTGGCGTCGTTCGTGCATACACGGATCCCGTCGGCGGCCCAGAGCGGACGGCCGCCGGCGTCCACCCTCTGCGCGTAGATCCGCGTGTTCGCCGTGATCTCGCGCACGTCCATCCATGCGACGATCGCGCCCCCGTTCATGTCGTACGTGGCCTTGATGTTGTACTGCGGCCCCGTCGCGAGACAGAGCCCCACGCCGTCCTTCACCCACTGCGCGCGGGCGGAGCCGGCCGCGGCGATCGCGATGCACGCGAGAATCGTCGCCGAAAGAATGAAGCGTCGAGCCATGTCGCCACCTACCTTTCGATCGCCCCTTTATTCTCCGTAGCGCAGGATCACGCCGTTATATCCCACGGCGAAGGCGCTCGAGGGTCCGCTCCCGGCGAGGCCGTAGAGGGGCGCCCAGCAGAGGGGCGGAAACCCGGTCCAATTCGCTCCGTCGTAGCGATAGATCGCACTGTAGTCGACGACGAAGAGATCCTTCGGCCCGAGCACGCCCATCGTGCCCGTATTCGCCCCCATCGGCGAATACACGCGTTTCCACGATGAGCCGTCGTAGTGGACGAGAAATCCTTTCTCCCCGAGCGCGTACACGTCGTTCGAGGCGCTTCCCCCGACATGCTTGAAATCGTCCTCGATCCCGCCTGGATCCATCGCGGTCCAGTTCGTTCCGTCGCAGTGAAGGATCGTGCCGTCTTCTCCGACCGCGAAGACATCGGTCAGCGAGGAGCCCCAGACGCCCCGCAGCGTCTCCGACGTACCGCTCGTCATCGGCTCCACGTTCGTGCCCGTTATTTTGTAAATGCGGCCGCCGTAACCCACGGCGACGGCGGTCGCGCCGGAGACCCAGACGTCCTGAAGCGTCGTGTACTCCGTCGCGGCCTGAGCGCCGATATCCGCCCACGCGCTCCCGTCGAAGCGCAGAACGGTGCCGTTGCTGCCCACGGCGTAGACGTTGCCGGGGCTCCCCGAAACGCCGTAGAGGGAGTTCGTGACGCCGGGAAGGCTCATGTTGGTGACGGCAGTTCCGTCGTACCTTAGAATGGCGCCCGAGGATCCCACGGCGAACGCCTCAGTCGGCCCGCTCGACCATACGTCGAGCAGGGCGCCCCTGAACGAGCCGTTTTCGCTGGTCCACGAGCTTCCGTCATAGGTGATGACGGCGCCCGCGTCCCCCACGGCGTAGAGCTTCGACGGACCCGCCCACAGGTCTCGAAGATAATGGTAGGTTCCGCCGAAATCGTCGAGCAATCCCGTGTCCGTCCACGACGAGCCGTTGAAATGATAGACGTAGCCGCTCATCGCCAGGTAGATATCCGAGGCGCTCCGGCCCCGGATCGCGTTCCAGTGCGTGCCGGCCGGAAGACCCGTGGTCGTCATGCCGCTCCAGCTCGAGCCGTTCCAGCGGCGTATCGTGCCGCCGTCGCCCGCGACGTACACGTTGTTCGACGCGGTCCCCCAAACCGAATTGAAGCTGTAATTCGTGACGCCGGGCGGCGTCACGTCCGACCACGTCGCCCCGTCGTAATGCCATACCGTCGCGAGCCCCGTGTTGCCGCTCTGTCCGACCGCGTAGATGTCGTTCGAAGCCGTGCCCCACATATCGTAGAAATAGTTGTAGCTGCCCAGAATGACGGTGCTCCAGGAGGTCCCGTTCCAGTGGGAGAGATAATCGGTCGTCGTTCCGCACCAGACGTCGTCCGGGCCGCTTCCCCACACGCACTGGTAATAGTCGTTGCCCGTGTTGAAGAGGGGGCGCCAGGCGCTTCCGTCATACCTGAACACGCCGGCGTCGCCGACCGCGAATGCGTCGGTCGGAGAAGCGATCCAGACGTCGTGGAGCCCTCGCGAGACGCCGGCGCTCGACCATGCCCACGCCGCTCCGTTGTAGCGGGCCACGCCGCCGAAATCGCCGACGGCGATCACGTTGCTCTCGTCGAGGCCGTAGACGGCGTTGTAGGCGTTCGCGGTGAGCGGGGGCCAGACGAACCTCCACGAGTAGCTCTGGCAGTACGGAGTCGGAACGAGCACAGTCTCGGTCGTCGTCTTCTCGCAGCTCGAGCAGACGGCGGCGGCGAGAGCGAGCGCTGCGAGCGCGAGCGCCCGGGCCACCCGGCGGTCACGGCGAATTCGGCGCATACGGACCTCCTGTCGAAACGAGAGCCCTCGATGAAGAATCGCGGCGCCATTCTACCAAGCGGGGCGGCGGCCGGACAACGAAAAGTGTCCGAAGAGCGGGCTGTGCCGACGGCCTGGCTCTCAGCCGAATAATCCGCTCTCAATCGGTCGAGGGATCTCGGCCAAGGCCCCGCGCATGAATATTTAGTTGAATTTTTCCATCATCTCTTGTACGTTCGCCGGGTACAATCTCGAGCGAAAACGAGCCGTTAAAACTGCCTTCGCCATCCCACCAGGAGGAACCCTTCTATGGAAATGCTCCTCTCCGGAAACGAAGCCGTCGCGCGGGGGATGTACGAGCACGGCGGCGAGTTCGCCTCCGCGTACCCCGGCACACCGAGCACCGAAATCCTCCAAACGATCGCGCGCTTCTTCAAGACCGACGTCTACGCGGAATGGTCGATCAACGAGAAGGTCGCGCTCGAGGCGGCGGTCGGGGCGAGCTACGGCGGCGCCCGCTCGCTCGCCGCGATGAAGCACGTCGGCGTGAACGTCGCGGCCGACCCGCTCATGACGCTCTCTTACACGGGCGTGGGCGCCGGGCTCATCCTCGTGAGCGCGGACGATCCGAGCCTCCACAGCTCGCAGAACGAGCAGGACAACCGATGTTACGGCAAGTTCGCCTCGATCCCCGTGCTCGAGCCCGCCGACAGCCAGGAATCCCTCGACATGATGAAGGACGCCTTCGAGATGAGCGAGAAGTTCGACACGCCGGTCCTCTTCCGGATGACGACCCGCATCTCGCACTCGAAGGGGCTCGTCAAGATCGGCGAGCGACGCGTCAAAGATCATGCGGGGTTCGAGAAGAACATCGCCAAATACGTCATGGTCCCCTCGAACGCGAGCGTGCGGCACAAGATCGTCATCGAGCGGCTCGAGGCGCTCAAGGCCTTCGCCGAGACGACGCCGCTCAACAAGGTCGAGAAGGGCGACCACAAGGTCGGCATCATCACGGGGAGCGTGGCCTACCAATACGCCAAGGAGGTCATGCCGGGAGCGAGCTTCCTCAAGCTCGGCCTCGGATACCCCCTCCCCATGAACAAGATCGTGGACTTCGCGCGGCAGGTCGAGCGGCTCTTCGTGGTCGAGGAGCTCGAGCCCTTCTACGAGGAGCAGATACTCGCGGCGGGGATCCCGTGCGAGGGCAAGAAGTGGTTCTCGAACTTCATGGAGCTCAACGTCGAGCGCGTGCGCGACGGATTCATCGCGGCGGGCGTGCTCCCGAAGAGCGCGGCCCCCGCGAAGCAGGCCGAGGAGAAGGTCCTCCCGCGGCCGCCGGTGCTGTGCCCGGGATGCCCGCACAGAGGCGTCTCGATGGCGCTCAAGAAGATCGGCGTCATCGTCACGGGCGACATCGGCTGCTACACGCTCTCGGCCCTCCCGCCCCTCGAGAATGTGGACACGTGCCTCTGCATGGGGGCCTCGATCAGCCACGCCTTCGGCATCGAGAAGGCGAAGAAGACGAAGAAGAAGGCCGTCGCCATGATCGGCGACTCGACGTTCCTTCACAGCGGGATCACGGCGCTCGCGAACGTCGTGTATAACCGGGGGACGCAGCTCACGATCATCGTCGACAACCGAATCACCGCGATGACGGGCGGGCAGGATCACCCGGGGACGTCGAAGACGCTCATGGGCGAGAAAACGAACGCCGTCGACCTCGAAGCGATCTGCCGCGCGGTCGGCGTCGAGCACGTGAGAAAGATCGATCCCTACGACCAGGAGGAGACAATAAGGATCCTCAAGGAAGAGGTCGAACGCCCGGCGGCCTCGGTCGCCATCACGACCCGGCCGTGCATGCTCTTCCCGAGCAAGATCAAGACCGAGCGGATATTCCACGTCGTGCTCGAAAAGTGCACCGCCTGCGGCGCCTGCTTCCGGATCGGCTGCCCGGCGATATCGGCGGCCGATGAGAAGAACGAGAAGGGGCGGCCGAAGGCGCTGATCGATCCCGAGCTCTGCACGGGGTGCTCGCTCTGCTTCCAGGTGTGCTCGAGCGAGGCGATCGAAGAGGTCGAGAAGTAGGGACGGCGCCGCGCGGCGCGCCACCACAAGGAGAATGTCGAAATGAAGAACGGCACGACAAACGTTTTGATCGTCGGCGTGGGCGGGCAGGGCGTGCTGCTCGCGAGCGAGATGCTCTGCGAGGTCGCGAAGGTGCTCGGCCTCGATAAGAAGAAGAGCGAGGTTCACGGGATGTCGCAGCGCGGCGGGGTCGTGACGAGCCACGTGCGCTTCGGGAAAAAGGTCTACTCGCCGCTCATCGCCGAAGGCGAGGCGGACGTCATCCTCGGCTTCGAGATCGCCGAGGCGCTGCGGTGGGTGCATTACCTGCGGCCCGGCGGCACGATCATCGTGAACGAGCAGAAGATGATCCCGCCGATCACGACGACGGGCAAGTTCAGCTATCCCGAAAAGGTCGAGGAGACGATCCAGAAGCGCGTGCCGAAGACAACGATCATCGACGCCTACGCGATCGCCCTCGAGCTCGGCAACACGCGCCTCGTGAACACGATACTTCTCGGCGTCCTCAGCAACGCCATCGACCTCGAGGAGGAGAAGTGGCTTCAGGTGATCGAGCGGATGGCCCCGAAGGGGACCGGCGAGATCAACAAGAAGGCGTTCCTCGAGGGGCGGGCGATCAAGTAGCCGCGCCGCGGCGGAGTCGACGCGCCGGCCGCGGCGGCGCATCGAGGCGCGGCGCCGGCCTTACGGCCAGAGGAAGTTTATCGCCGCGCCCGTCGCCGTCACCGCGGCGAGCATGATGGCGGTGGCCTTGAGCGTATCCTTCCAGCCGAGCTCCTTGAGGAGCACGACGAAGGTGGCGACGCACGGGAAGAACATCGACAGGATCACGCACCCCGAAATCAGCTGCTTCGTGGTGAGGGCGAGAGAGGCGAACATCCCCGCGCCCATCTCCTTGCGCAGTATCCCGAGGATGAGCGGCACGATCGCGTCCTTCGGCAACCCCCACAGAGAGCTCACGACCCCTTCGGTCGCGTCCGCGACGTAGTGAAACACGTTCAGCGAGTAGAGCACGTTCACGACGAGGATCGCCGCGATCACGATCGGGAGCGCCTCCACGAGAAACCCTCCGACGCGCATCCACATCTTCGAAGCGAGCGCCGACGGAGACGGCGCGCGGTACGGCGGTATCTCGATGAGGAGCTCGGG
The DNA here is from genome assembly GCA_020060525.1 of bacterium. Lineage (GTDB taxonomy): Bacteria > Krumholzibacteriota > Krumholzibacteriia > Krumholzibacteriales > Krumholzibacteriaceae > SSS58A. Next base: position 6,742 of record JAGUZZ010000286.1, read on the forward strand.
CAAAAACCCCCTCGCGGTCATCCGCAGGACGGCGCCGATCGCGACCCACACCACGAAGAGAATGCCGTAGACGAGCGCCACGACCCACAGGCCGCGCGCCCCGGCGAGGCCGACGATCATCGCCTGAAGAGCCGCGCACGGCACCGCGATAGAGATGAGGGTGGCGGCGATGAACCGTTGGCGTTTGTTCTCGAGGATGCGCGTCGCCAGAATGCCGGGGACGTTGCATCCGAGGCCGAGGAGCGTCGGCACGATCGCGTAGCCGTGGAGCCCCATGCGGTGCATGCCGTTGTCGAGAAACACGGCGAGCCGCGGCAGATAGCCCGTGTCCTCGAGCAGGGAGAGCACGAGGTAAAAGCTGAAGATATACGGAAGCACGACCCCGAGGGGCACGAAGAGCCCCGTGGTGAGGACGCCGAAGGATTGCTGGAAATCGATGCGGCCGTCAATGAGGTTTCCGATGAGAAGATGATGGACGAAGCCCTCCCCGCCGAGCCACGCGGAGAGCTTCGTCATGAGCGGTCTCCACGCCGCGTCGAAGAGGGGCTCCATGCCGAAGGGAACGCGGAACCACGGCTCCCCGGCTATCCCGACGCCGCCGCTCACGAGGAACTCGCCCACGAGGCGTACGACGGCGAAGGACGACGTCAGCACGAAGAGCGCGAAGAGCCCACCCAACACCGGATGCACGCTCGCGTCCTCGATCCGCTGGGCGAAGGTGTGGTGGTGGTGGCGCAGCACCTGCACCTCGTCCACGATCGCTCCCACCCTGCTCCAGATCTTTTCCTCGGCGATATGCTCGTGTCCCTCCGCCGGATCGCCGGCGGGGTGGCGCGGCACGTGCGGATGGTGCGCGGGACGGTCGCCGGCGGAGCGCGCGCCTTTCCCGGCGATCGATTGGGAGAGCGCGGCGGCGACGAGCCGGACGACCCCTTCGCCCGTTCGCGCGACGGTGGGGACGACCGGCACGCCGAGGAGCTCCGAGAGCCGCTCGGTGCGGATCTCGATACCGAGATGCCGAGCCTCGTCGCTCATGTTGAGGGCGACGACCACGGGTTTTCCTTGAGCGATGAGCTCCAGGGTCAGGGGCAGGTGCCGCTCGAGATGGGTGGCGTCCACCACGTTGATTATCAGGCCGGCCTCGTCGATGAGATCGATCGCGACGCGCGCGGCGTCGTCGAGCGGCTCGAGCGAGTACGTGCCCGGCGCGTCCACCACGCGGTAGAAACGGCCGCCGAACCGCATCCTGCCCGCCATGAAACCGACCGTCGTGCCGGGATAGTTGGACGCCATGGTGCGCAGGCCGGTGAGCCGGGAGAAAAGCACGCTCTTGCCGACGTTCGGCTGGCCGACGAGGAGCAGATCGGCTTCCCCGGCGCTTTCCCGTGTGTCTCGGGAGCCCGTGTCGCGGAGATTCTCAGTCATCGTCGTCGATTCGAACCGTGATCTTTCGCGCCATCCCTCTTCCGACGGCCACCTGCGCGCGGTTGACAATCAGAATGATCGGCCCTCCCCAGCGTATGCGGGACAGCTTGCGGACCCGCTGCCCCTCGACGATCCCCATGGCGCGAAGCCGCGCCTGAAATCCGTGCCCCCCGCCGAGGGATACGATTTCCCCTTCCTCGCCCGGCGCGAGATCCGCGAGAAATTTTTCAATCATCTCCGAGAGCTTTCTCGAGCTCCGCGGCGAACGCGTCGCTCGCTCCGGCCTTCCGTTCGAGAAATTCGAGGAGCCGCATGAGCTTGCGCACCGCGCCGGCGTCGAGGCGATGCTCCATGGCGCAGGCGTTCGTCTCGGAGATCCTCGCGGGCAACCCCAGCGTCTTCGCGAAGAGCCGGTAGAGCGTCCTGTGGCGCGAATAGACGAGCTGCGCCCGCTTTCGGCCCTTCGGGGTGAGCTCGATATGGCCGTAGGATTCGTGGTTCACGAGGCCGGCGGTCGCGAGCGCCTTCACCGCCGCGCTCACGCTCGGGCTCGTGACCCCGAGCCGTTTCGCGAGGTCCTTGGTGCGCACGAAACGGCGGTCCTTCTCCTCGAGAAGGACCGCTTCGAGATAGTCTTCCAACCCTTCGGTCAAAGCGCCCAATCTTAGGCTCCCTTAATAATGTTAGTCTCGTATAAGTATGAAGGAGCGGCGGGCGCCCTGTCAAGGGGCTAAGTAGTCTTCGCGGGCGGCGTTTAGCAGTCGTTCATGCTCGACAGCCCTCCATCGCCGGACCGCGAAGGGGCCCGACTTCGCCCGCGACTCACGCTCCCTCGAGGGCGCGGCGGAGATCCTCGACGAGGTCGCCGACGTCCTCTATGCCGACGGAGTAGCGGACGAGGCCGTCGGTGATGCCGGCCGCTTCCCGCTCTTTTCGGGGTACGCCGGCGTGCGTCATGGAGGCGGGATGCTCGATCAGCGTTTCGACGCCGCCGAGGGAGACGGCGAGCATGGCGAGCTTCACGCTGTCCATGAGCTTCCTGCCGGCCTCCATTCCGCCCTTCATCTCGAAGCTGATCATGGAGCCGAATCCCGCCATCTGCTTTCGCGCGAGCTCGTGCTGCGGATGCGACGGCAGCCCGATGTATCGAACCCAGGCCACTTCGGGACGCGATTCGAGCCATCGCGCTATCTCGAACGCGCTCTGCTGCGCCCGCTCGATGCGAAGGGCGAGCGTCTTGAGGCCGCGGTGAACGAGGTATGCCTGATGGGGATCCATGTTGCAGCCCATGGTAACCATCATTTCGCGCAGGCGGCGATAGACGTCCGTGTCCCGCGCCGCGACGATCCCGCCGACGACGTCGGCGTGCCCGTTGATGAACTTGGTCACGGAGTGGAGCACCACGTCGGCGCCGAGCGCGAGGGGTTTCTGGAGGAAAGGTGAGGCGAAGGTGCTATCGACGACGAGCAGCCCTCCCCGCTCGTGGGCGAGCTCGGCGACGGCCCGGATGTCGGTGACCTGCATCAGCGGATTCGAGGGGGTCTCGATGTAGATCATCTTCGTTTCGGCGCGAAGGGCGTCGCGCACCTCCCGGAGATTCGACGTGTCGACATAGGTCGCGGCGACGCCGAAGCGCGAGAGATGCTTCTCCATGAGGATCCTCGTCGGACCGTAGACTGAGGCGGTGCTCACCACGTGGGCGCCCTGCCGAAGCAGCGCGAGGTACGCGGTGGCGATGGCGCCCATCCCCGAGCTCGTGGCGACGGCGCCGACGCCATCCTCGAGGCCGGCCACGCATTGCTCCAGAGCCGCGATGGTAGGATTGCCGATCCGGGTGTAGATGTAGCCGCGCGCGTTGCCGGCGAATCGATCGGCGCCGTCCTGCGCGCTTTCGAATCCAAAGGTCGACGTCTGATAGATGGGGGTGACGGCGCTGCCATATACGTCCTTCAGCGCTCCTCCGTGAACGAGCTTCGAACAGAATCCGAGATGCTTCGCATCCATGCGGTAATGCTCCTTTCATTCGCCGGGGCTTCTTCGCTTCCTTGAGGGCAATAGGTGTGCCAGAGGAAGGCGGCGCGCGCTGAGGCGTTAACCTGTTGATGGGCAATTAATTGTCGCCGCGGCGGAGCGGCCGCGCGCGAGAGCACAGTAGCATTGAGGCTACTATGTACCTGGCATTTAGTCGCTCTGACGCTACTTGTTGCCGCCGAGGCGATCCTCTTGCGCCCGCGGGTCGGGAGAGACGCTCCGTCGAACCGGCGGAGCGATATCGAATCAGGCGTCAAGATGCGTCGGGGGCCCCGAAGGGCCCCCGATGCGGAAGGAGACGAAGGCGCCGTCGCCCGGGCAATCGAGCGCGCGGCCCGGCGCCTCGAGGGCGCACGGCCCTCCCTACCTGCTCTTGTCGGGATACGGCGGAGGCGGCGGGATAACCGCCGGCCGCTTCTTCATGAGCTCGCGGATCTCGGCGATCGCCCGGTCGAGCTGATCGTCGATGCCCGCGAACTCGCGCGCCGGATCGTTGTCGACCGTGATATCGGGCTCGACGCCCACGCCCTCCATGACCCATTCCTTCCCCTCGACGTCGTAGCGGGAGAACTCCGGGCGGTTGAGGTAGCCGCCGTCGAGGAGCGGAAGCGAGCCGCGGATCCCCACGACGCCGCCCCACGTTCGCTTGCCGATCACGGGGCCGAGCTTGTGCTGCTTGAAGCGGTAGGCGACGATGTCGCCGTCCGAGGCCGAGAACTCGTCGACAAGGAGCACCTTGGGTCCGAGGACCATGCCGTCCGGATCGGGCGTCGGGGCCGCGTTTCTCGAGATGCCGATCATGGCGAGCTCGCGGCGGAGCCTCTCTATAATCTGCGGCGAGACGTTGCCGCCGCCGTTCCCGCGGCAATCGACGATGAGAGCGTCCTTTCGGAGCTGCGGGTAGTAGTACTTCACGAAGGCGTTGAGGCCGGAGACCCCCATGTCGGGGATGTGCACGTAGCCGACCCTGCCGTCAGTGGCCTTCGACACCTTCTCGATGTTTTGCTGAATCCACCGGAAGTAGTAGAGCTCGCTTTCGTCCGAGGTCGGCACGACGACCGTTTCGCGGCTGCCCTCGTTCTTGGGCGAGGAGTTGAGGCGGAGCGTCACCTGCTTGCCTGCCTTGCCGAGGAGCGCTTCGTAGAGGTCGGTCATCCTGTCGGCCGGCTTTCCGTCGATCGCGAGGATGTAGTCGCCTTCGCGCGCCGTCACGCCGATCTCCGTGAGGGGCGAACGCAGGCTCTGGTCCCAGTTCTGGCCCTCGAGGATCTCGACGATTCGGTAGTAGCCCGAGGCCGCGTCGCGCTCGATGCGGGCGCCGAGGAGGCCCATCGGAATGCGTTCGGGCTTCGGGTAGTCGCCGCCCCCAACGTAGGCGTGGCCGACCGAAAGCTCGGAGATCATTTCGCCGATGATGTAGGTGAGGTCGGCGCGATTGTTCACGAACGGGAGGAGAGGCTCGTATTTCGCGCGCATTCCCTTCCAGTCGACGCCGTGGAGGTTCGGGTCGTACACGAAATCCCTCATCTGCCGCCAGCACTCTCCGTAGATCTGATTCCACTCGGCGCGGCGGTCGAGGTTGACCTGCATGTTCGAGAGGTCGAGGCGATCCTTGACGTCGAGCTTGGCCGAGGGGAGATCGACGATCGCGTAGGAGCCCGCCTGTGAGACGAGCATCTTCTTGAGGTCGGCCGAGATCTCGAAGCCGTTTACCTCGCCGAGCTCGGTTTCCTTTCGCTCGCCGAGATCGTAGACGAAGAGCTTCGCCTTCTCGTCGCGGCTCCCGCGACGGCCGTAGTAGAGCTTGTCGCCGGCCGACTGGAGGCCCCAGTAGTTCGACGGAGAAATCGGAAGCGACGCGATGCGCGACTGGATGCCGTCGGCGTCGACCTTGACCGCGACTTTCTCTTCGCCCTCTTTCTTATCGGCGTCCTTCTTGCCGGCCTTGTCCTTCTTATCGGCGTCGGCCGGCTTCCCGGCCTCGGCCGTTTTCACCTCGTCGCTTTTCGGCTCGAAGGGGGATTTCGTGTCCGCGGCGAGCGTCACGAGATAGATGCCGGCGAGATCGCGGTAGATGTGGTTCCACTCGAGCTGCCCGTAGGTCGGGGCGAAGCTGCGGTTCGAGACGAAGAAGAGGTACTTGCCGTCGGAGCTAAAGACCGGGCCGTTCGATTCGAACCAGCCGTCGGTGACCTCGATCGTCTTGCCGCCGTCGAGGCCGTAGAGCCGGATCGTCGTCATCCGCTTCTCCTCGGGGCGGGCGTAGGAGATCCACTTGCTGTCGGGGGACCAGCAGTAGGCGTTGAACTCCCACGAGGTCGCCTGATCCACGAGGGCGATCTTCCCCGTCTCGACGTCGACGTACTGGAGCCTGAGCTTCTTGTCGGCCCAGAGGAGCTTCTTCGAGTCGGGAGACCAGACGGGCGAATATTTATACGTGTCTCCGCCCTTCGTGATCTGCCGCGCCGGGGCGCTCCCGTCCTGCGCGATCACCCAGAGCTCGTCCTCGCCCGAGGCGTCCGAGACGAAAGCGATCCACTTGCCGTCCGGGGACCACTTGGAGGCCCGCTCGTGAACGCCCGGAGTGCTCGTGAGATTGCGGGTGTTGCCGTGCTTCGCGGGGACGGTGAAGACGTCTCCTCGAGCGCCGAAGAGCGCCCGCGCGCCGTCCGGGGCGATCTCGAAGTTCGTGACCTCCTTGCCGACGTCCCGCAGGCCGCCTCGGCCCGAGGCGAAATCCTCGACGATCGAAATGGGGATCTTCTTAGTCTCGCCCGAAGCGAGGTCGTGGCGGTAGACGTGCCCGCCGTTCTCGAAGACGATCGCCCGCTCGCCGAGCGACGGGAACTTGACGTCGAACTCGGTGAAGTCGGTGAGCCTGCGCGTTTCTTGCGTCCCGAGGTCATGGACGTAGAGGTTCATCTTCTTGAGGTCGTCGCGGTCGGAGAGGAAGTAGATCTTGTTCCCGCTCCACATCGGGAAAACGTCCTGCGCGGGATCGTTCGTGACGTTGACCGTCGTCTTCGAGGCGAAGTCATATATCCAGATATCGTCGGCCTGACCTCCGCGGTAGCGCTTCCACGTGCGGAACTCGCGGAAGACGCGGTTGTAGGCCATTTGCTTTCCGTCGGGGGAGAAGGAGCACCAGCCCCCGCGCGGGAGCGGGAGCTGCGTCGAGAGGCCGCCATTGGCCGGCACCTCGAAGAGATGCCCCTTGAAGTCGTTCCATTCATGCTGCCGCGAGCGGTAGACGACGCGGTCATCGCCGCGCCACGCCATGACGATATTGTTGGGTCCCATGCGGTCCGAGACGTCGTCGCGCCCGAGGGTCGCCGTGAACGTGACGCGGCGCGGCACGCCGCCGTCCGAAGGCATGACGTAGACTTCGGTGTTCCCGTCGTACTGGCCGGTGAAGGCGAGCCATTTTCCATCGGGCGAGAAACGGGCGAACATCTCGTAGCCCTCGTCGCTCGTGAGCCGACGAGCCGTGCCGCCCGCCGCGGAGACGGTGTAGAGATCCCCCGCGTAGGTGAAGACGATCCGGTCGCCATGAACGGCGGGGAAACGGAGAAGACGCGTCTCGGGCTGGGCCGAGAGCGGCGCCGCGGCGAGAGCGGCTGCGCCGAGCAGGACGAGCCCGGCGAGGCAGAGCGAAGAGAACCGCATCATGGGAACGCTCCTCGGGTGAATGGTGAAAAGCGGTCAGAGGAACCTATGTGCATCAAAGTGCGTATAATACAGCAAGCTACGAATCGTTTCAGCAAAGATTATCGAGAGATCGAGGAGGATCGCCATGAGGATCGCCCAACCATCGCTCGTTGCATGCGCATTCACGACGGCGTTTATGCTTCTCGGCGCGGCGCTCGCGCCTCTCGCCGCCCAGCAGGCGCCCGCGTTCAAGGACGAATCCAAGATCCCCGACACACCGGCCTGCAAGCGGGCGCTCGAGGTCGTCGACCTCATCAACAAGGGCGACCACGAGAAGGTGCGCGCCTACATCCTCGAATACTTCATGCCCGAGTACAGGGACATGGCACCCATGGAGGAGCACCTTCAGGTGTTCGATGGCATCCGCGAGGAGAGCGAGGGGTACGACGTCCACTCGGTGCGCGTCTACGACCCGCCGCGCCCCGCGACGAACGCGACCATTATCCTGCGCAACCATCTCACCGATTCGTGGGAAGCGATCGTGCTCGACGTCGAGGAAGCGGCGCCCTATCGCATCGCCTCTCTCAGGTTCGCCCCCGCGCGCACGCCCTCCGACATGCCCCCCGAGAAGAAGCTCACGGACGCCGAGATCGCGAAGCAGCTCGACGCCTACATCGACAAGCTCGCCGCGAAGGACCGCTTCAGCGGCACCGCGCTGCTCGCGAAGGACGGCAAGGTCTTCTACACGAAGGCCGTCGGGATCGCGAACCGCGACTTCATGGCGCCCAATAAGCTCGACACGAAGTTCAACACGGGCTCGATGTTCAAGATGCTCACGGCGGTCGCCGTGGCCCAACTCGCCGATGCGGGCAAGCTCTCCTTCGACGACAAGATCGGGAAGTACCTCGGCGCCGACTGGCTCGTCCAGCCGATCCTCGACACGGTCACGATCGAGCAGCTCCTCACGCACACCTCGGGGCTCGGGAGCTATTTCAACGAGACGTACGATCGCAGCTCGAGACTCCTCTTCCGAAAGGTCGAGGACTACAAGCCCCTCGTCATAGGCGACACCCTCGCTTTCGAGCCGGGGAGCCGGTGGCAGTACAGCAACACGGGATTTCTGCTGCTCGGGGCGATCGTCGAGAAGGCGAGCGGCGAGGACTACTTCGACTACGTCCGCGCGCACGTGACGGGCCCGGCCGGGATGAAGAACACCGACTGCTACGAGCTCGACCTCGTGAATCCCAACCTCGCCGTGGGGTACGACAAGGAGCGCGGGCCGAATGGGACGATCTACCGCAACAACATCTTCCAGCACGTCCTGCGGGGCGGCCCCGCGGGCGGCGGCTACACGACGGTGGAGGATATGCTCGCCTTCGACGCGGCGCTGCGCTCGGGAAAGCTCGTCTCGAAGGAGATGCTCGAGAAGATGTGGAGCCCCAAGAACAACTCGCCGACCTACGGCTACGGCTTCGGCGTCTACAACTCGCCCATCGGCCGCGCCGTGGGGCACGCCGGCGGCTTCGCCGGGATCAGCGCCGAGTTCATGATGTTCCTCGACGCCGGCTACACGTGGTGCGTGCTTTCGAACTACGGCAACGGCGCGAGCCCGGTGAGCAATAAGGTGTCGAACCTGATCGGGCGCAGGTAATCGCCCGCGGCCCCGAAATCCGGCCGCGCGCGTGTAACGTCCCCTGCCCTCTTTTCGACGTATGGAGTGGACGCCCCTGAAGGCTCCGACCCCGAAAGGAGGAAGGCAATGTCCAGAAACCTCGCACTCCGGCCGGGCAAGAGGCTGGGCCTCTTGGCTCTTGCATGCATGCTCGTCATCGCCCTCGGACAGGCGCAGGACGCCTCCGCGTTCGTCCGCGTGTCCGCGAGGGTCGATTTTCACACGGGAGGTTACGATCTTCTCTCTCAGTACGGCGATTGGGTGAGGGTCCATCCGTACGGCGTCGTGTGGTGTCCCTACGTCGACTACGACTGGGCGCCCTTCTACGACGGCCGTTGGATTTGGACGCGCGGCGGCTGGGCGTGGGATTCCTACGAGCCGTTCGGCGAGCTCGTCTACCATTACGGCTACTGGTACTTCGACCGCGACATCGGCTGGTTCTGGGTGCCGGGGTACGAGTGGTCGCCCGCGAGGGTCCAGTGGTACACCTACGGCAGCTACTGCGGATGGGCGCCCATGCCGCCCCCGAACTACTACTGGCCAGATCCATGGGATTTCTACGACATCAACATCTGGGTCGTGGTGCACATCGACAACTTCTACTGCGATCACATCGGGCGCCACGGAATCGACCGGCCGCATTATCGGAACGTGTTCCGGCGCGAGGGCGTCGTGAAACGCGCGCCTGAGGTCCGACAGGTCGAAACGGTCGCGCGCCGGCGGATCCCCGTCGAGACGATCGAGAGGCGGCCGATGGACATCAGAACGGACAAGATCAAGGTCGCCGAGAGGCCGGCGATTCGCCGGGATGCGCAGGCGAGAAACGTGAAGGCGCGGGAAACGGCCCCCGCTCAGAGAGACGTCCGAGACAACAAGCGGATCGCGGCGCCTTCGCAGCAGCGGGTCGTGACTCCGAGCAAGGATGTCAAGGCGAGGCGCGAAATCGCGGCTCCCGAGACTCGAGCCCGGGTGGCGGCACCTAGTAGAAACACCGGCGTCGAACGCAAGGCCGTTGAAAGCAAGGCGGCGGAGCGGAAGGCGGTGGAAAGCAGGTCCGTGGAGCGCAAGGCCGCGGAACGTACGGTCGCTATCGCGAAACAGAGCGTTCGGCCTGAACGGCAGATCGCGAAGACTACCGTGAGCCGCCAAAGCGAGCGGCAGGTCGCGGCGACGCGCGCGAGCTCACAGCCCCAGCGGCGGACGGCTGCGCCGAAGCAGAATGAGAGGGTCGCCAGGGAAAAGGCAGAGAAGAAATAGGTCAGCGACAGCGGGCGGCGACGGAGAGGCGAATGAGGAGCCACATGCCGCCCGCTGGCTATTTAATGGCATACTTGACAGAACCCTCATTCTAATAGAAACTTTCCTCCGAGCCCTAATGCTCTCACGGCCCTTTGCCAAAGCGCGCCGCCCATGAAACAATACGAAGCCGTCATAAAGGTGATGGAGGAAAACGGCGGCTATGCCACGCTCGGATTCCTGAACCAGCACGTGTTGAGGATCAGGGATTGCGCGTGGGGAACAAAAACCCCCTTCGCGAGCATCCGCCGGATCGTTCAAGACGAGCGCTTTTTCTTTAAGATTCGCCCGGGCCTTTGGGCTCTGAAATCCTTTCGCGACAAGCTGCCGCCCGAGATCTCTCCGAAGGAACATCTGCCCCCTAATGCTCGAGCGGAATACGACCATGCGTACTATCAGGGTCTGCTCGTCGAGCTCGGCAATCTCAAAAAATACGGTACTTTTGTGCCCAATCAGGACAAGAACAAGCTGTATCTCGGGAAAAGGCTTTCTGCCGTTAGGAGCTTGGATTCCATAAGGCCATTCGGATACGAGCGCATCGTCCGACTGACGCAAACGATCGACGTCACTTGGTTCAACGAGAGATGCATGCCCTCGAGCCTGTTCGAAATCGAGCACTCGACGGCAATCAGCAATTCCCTCATGAAATTCGTCGAGCTCCAAGATTACAATTCGAGCTTCTATATTGTTGCCGATGAACCGAGGCGCCGAGAATTCACTTCGAAGCTATCCATGAACGTATTTCAGGCCATCCGCGGGCGAGTAAAATTTTGGGCTTACGAGCAGGTGGCCGATTACCACGCTCGAACCGCGGAGCTCGCGGCCGTCGAATCAAGACTCTGCATTTGAAAGGCGGAATTCCCCATGTCGCATTCAGCCAAAGAATGGGCCGCCGCAATAGCCGGACGGCTTGCCGATGAGTGGGACGGAAAACGCGATTTCCCTGATGATGCGGCGCCGCTCCAGGGAGTTCTCGAAAAGGCGCTCCTCGCCAGCCCGACTGAGTGCATGAAGCTCGTCGGAACCGGAGTGATCGAGGAATCATACTTCGAGGATATAGATTAGTTTTTTCCTCTAAAACAGATTCGCTCATTGCTCGCTATCCGCCGCATGAGGCGCGGCAAGCCAGAGCGCTGCATCATTGACCTCAACCTGCCGCGGAATATCCGCCGCCGATTCGGGTGTGAGCGTAAGAAGCATCGCCTGCGCGCCGGGACGCTCTCCCGAAGCGGCCATAAGCGCTCGAACCTCTCTATCGCGCGTTCCGGAGTCTGAGAGATCAGCCGCTATCTGAATGAGCGACTCCCCTCCCTCCACCCAACGCACGAGGAAATCCACTTCGTATCCTTCCTGCGTTCGGTAATAGCGGACATCGGCCCTCCGCCTCTCGAGCTCGATGCGCACCGCGGACTCGAGGGCATGCCCCAGATTGGCTCTCCCGGATCGGTCGAAAACCTCGATGAGCCCCGGATCGACAGGATGCGCCTTGCGGGGATTCACCATGCGCTGGCGCTCCGAGCTCGCCTCCATCCACGTGAGCCGCACGAGGAAACAATCCTCGAGGTATCCGAGGAGCTGATGAAGCGTGTCTCGCGAGACGGTGAGGCCCTGAGCTTTGAGCGCGCGGTAGAACCTCTCGATGCTGAAGAGCCCGCCGGGATTTCCGAGAAGATGCCGGACGAGCCACCGCAGGCTGGCGACATTGCTCACATTGTGCCGCTCCACGACGTCGCGCAGGATGGCGACATCGACGTAGTCCGAGAGGAGTTTGAGGCGCGAGGCTTCATCGAGTCCCTGCGCTTCCGGAAATCCTCCCGAAACGAGGTAGCTCCGCAAGGCGCTCTGAAGCCGCGTGCGCTCAGCCGCCACCGGCATATCCCACCCGAGCGGGAGATCAGTGCCGTTATGACGCAGGTACTCTTCGAATGAAAAAGGAAAGAGAACAACCTCCCACGCCCGGCCTCGCATGGAGGTTGCGATCTCTCGCGAGAGAAGCGCCGCCGACGAACCGCTCACGAAGATCTCGACTTTTTCCGTATCGAGAAGCCGGCGAAGGAATCGTTCCCATCCGGGGACGACTTGAATTTCGTCGAAGCACCATGTGACTGTTTCGCGTCCTCGGAAGGCCGGAAACCGGCGGTAGTACTCCTCTATGAGCACGGAAAAGTCTCTCACCGTGAAATCGGCGAGGCGCTCATCCTCGAAGTTGATATAGGGAAGCTGCTCGCGGGAAACGCCCGCAGACAGGCGCTCCGCGCGGATCTGGTGAAGCAATGTCGTCTTTCCGCCTCTGCGCACGCCGATGATCGCCGTCGCCTTGCCCGGAAAGCTCATGCGCCCCGCCACATGCCGCTTTGTCCCTATCTGCAAAGGGGCTTGCAGAGAATCGGCGAGACGATCGCCGAGCTCCGAACGGCTTATGGCACCATGAGTTGATGGCAATTTGCGCTCTTTCTCCTTCATATAAGGAGATTTTGAAGGATAGTTCTCCTTCTGTCAAGGAGAATTGTCATTCCGATTGAGCGGTGCCTCGGCATATCATCACCGCCCCCTTTTCGCATCATCAGGTCCCTCGGCGGCATGTAGATCGCTGTGCTATCGAAATTCTCGATATCGGCGGGCGCTGCGTCCACCCCTAGCCAGTCAAGCGCCTGTCTATGTTCCTCGTGAATGTCACCGGGCAGAAATTGTACCCGGGAAGGTGTATTGTTTATAGAAGAATCAAGTGTTGGACATGCGCAGAGTGCGAGAATCGGAGGCCACCCATGAGCACTATTCGCCGAATCAAGAAAGTCCTGAAGAGCCAGCCCACGCTCGAGGGCGCGGGCGTTCACCTGCGGCGCGCCTTCGGCTGGCACCACGTCCCCGAGCTCGACCCGTTCCTCCTGCTTGACGACTTCCGCTCGGACAACCCCGATCACTACCTCGCGGGGTTCCCGTGGCATCCGCATCGCGGCATCGAGACGATCACCTACGTGCTCGAGGGAACGGTCGAGCACGGGGACAGCATGGGGAACCGCGGCGTGATCGGCCCGGGCGACGTCCAGTGGATGACGGCAGGGAGCGGCATCGTTCATCAGGAGATGCCGAAGGGGGACCGCCGGGGCCGCATGGGCGGCTTCCAGCTCTGGGCCAACCTTCCCGCCTCGCACAAGATGATGGATCCCCGCTACCGCGACGTGCAGCGCGCCGACATACCTGATGCGCGGCTCGAGAGCGGCGCCTCCGTCAGGGTCATCTGCGGCGAGGTCGATGGAACGCGCGGCCCCGTGCGCGATATCGTCACGGACCCCGAGTACCTCGACGTCTCGCTCCCGCCGCGATCGAGATTCGCGAGGCGCATTCGCCGGGGATACACGGCGTTCGCCTACGTGATCGAGGGAGCGGGGCGCTTCGAGCCGGACGGCGATCCCTTCCGCTACGAGGTCGAGGGGCGCGGCTGGTTCGACATGAAACGCGAGCGGACGATCGGGAGCGAGAACCTCGTCGTCTGGGACGACGGCGACGAAATCGCTGTCGAGACGGACGATGAGCCGGCGCGATTCCTCCTCGTCTCGGGGCGGCCCATAGGCGAGCCGGTCGCGTGGCGAGGCCCCATCGTGATGAACACGCAGGAGGAACTGCGAGTCGCCTTCGACGAGTACGAGCGGGGGACGTTTCTCAAGCATTCGAAACCATAGGCTATGCTCGCCCCTCAGATGCGCCGGTCCAAGGGAAAAACACCGATATCGCCGCAGCATCGTCCGCGAAATGGGCAAAATAACCCGGCTGCTGCTCACTTCAAGAGGCTCCAGGCTTCGCCTTCGCAGTCTCAAGAGACGCCCCGGCAACGCCTTGTAATAAAACGAATTAAATCCGCATGGCGTTGCACGGAAAATGCTTCGATCCGCGATGGGATGGACTATGTTCGAACGCGAATGAGTCGGGAGGTAGCATGAAACATTGCGCAAGGGTGCTCATAGCCGCAGCTCTCTCTTTTGCCGCAACCGATGCTCCGGCCATCGAACTTCTCTTTCACGTTCGACTCGACTATGCCACGGGATTCTATCCGTGGACCGTCTGCGCGGCCGACTTCGACGGCGACGGCGACGCCGACCTCGCCGTGGCAAACGCTTTCTCCAATGAAGTTTCGATTCTCGCGAACAACGGCAATGCCTCTTTCGCCGGGCCCGTGTCGTACGCCGTCGGCAAGTACCCGCGCGGCGTGTGCGCAGCCGATTTCGACGGCGACGGCGACATCGATCTGGCCTCGGCGAACCGCGACGACTTCAACGTAACGATCCTGCTGAACGCCGGCGACGGCACCTTCACGGCCGACTCGGTCTACGCTGCGGGGGACTTCCCCCGATATATCTGCTCGGCCGACCTCGACGGCGACAAGGACATCGACCTTGCCGTCGTGAATTACGGCGGAAACGATCTTTCGGTCCTGCTGAACAATGGGGACGGAACCTTCGCGGCGCCCGCGAACTACATGACCGGCACCGGCCCCTTTTCCGCATGCGCCGCCGACCTCGACGGCGACGGCGACATCGATCTGGCCGTCTCGCGCGAACACAAGTACGTTGCGGTTCTCGCCAACAACGGCGACGGCACATTCGCGGCTCCGGTGGACTTCATCACGAACCTCGGTCCCTATTCGGTGTGCGCCGCCGATTTCGACGGGGATGGAGACGTGGATCTCGCGACCGCGAACTACTACGCCAACGACGTCACGATTCTCGCGAACAACGGCGATGGAACTTTCGCGGACTCGGTGAACTATGCCGTGGGGACCGTCCCCCGATCGATCTGCGCGGGCGACTTCGACGGCGACGGGGCGGTCGACCTGGCCGTGGCGAACGAGGAATCCTGCGATGCCTCGGTTCTTCTGAACGTCGGCGACGGGACCTTTTCGGCCGCCACGCGGCATAGCGTCGGGCAATCCCCCCATTCGATCTGCTCAGCCGATCTCGACGGCGACGCCGACATCGACCTTGCCGTGGCGAACAGGCTCGGGGACATGGTATCGATCCTCGTGAACGACGGCCATGGCGTCTTTCCATCCAGCCCGGAATGCGAAGCCGGAGACTGGCCCTCCTTCGTCTGCGCCGCCGACCTCGACGGCGATGGGGACGAAGATCTGGCCACGGCGAACTACAATTCAGGCGACGTATCGATTCTCATGAACGAGGGCCAAGGGACCTTCGCGCCGGCGGCGAGCTACGCCGTGGGCGCCAATCCCTATTGCGTCATCGCGGTCGATCTCGACCGCGACGGCGACAAAGATCTCGCCGCGGCCAACTGGCGCTCCAACACCGTATCCATTCTCCGGAACACCGGCAACGGGACCTTCGATCCGGCTGTGAGCTACGCCGTCGGCATCGATCCCCGTTCCGTGTGCGCGGCCAATCTCGACGGAGATTTCGACATCGATCTCATCGTCGCGAACAGCTACTCCAACAGCGTTTCGGTTCTCATGAACAACGGCGACGGCA
>JAGUZZ010000059.1:0-2787 GCA_020060525.1 bacterium
CCGGCGCCGCTATCCAAACGTCGAAATCAGAAAAATCGCCGAAGCCCGCAGCCGCGCCGTGCAATTCGCGCCGGTCCCAGCCGTATATGTCGTCGTATACCGCTATCCTCGGATACCACTGCGAGGCGAAGAGAATCTCGTCCCTGGGCGAGCCGCGCGGCTCCGGCGGCTCGTCCGGCGGAACGAAGCGCCATGCGACGGAGAGCTTCAGGTTAGCGCCGGGCATCAGCGGATGCTCGAGCTTCGCCGCGATAATGGATCCTCGCCTCGTAACATCGCGCGGGCTCGCCAGATCCCTGCCGTCTATCGCGATGCGGCTGACGGTCGCGCCGCCGGCACCGCAGTCTTCCGGAGCGAGGCGCACGATGAGCTGGTTCAAGGTGTCGGGGCTGTCATTGTAGTAAACGGCATCCACGAATCCGGCGACGGCGCGCGCCGCAGTGTCGATCCGTGCCGCTATCGAGTATTCTGCGCGATTCCGCCAGTACCGCTCCCCGGGCCTGCCGTCCGTCGACCGCGTCTTCAGCTCGTAGGCTCTCCGGACCTCGAGGGGGCGGTAGAGCCCGCGCTCGCGGGCGAAGCCCGTCTCCGCGGCGACGCAGAGAAGCAGGACCACGCAGGAGGCGATCTCCGAACGAACGCGCATCGTCCGCTCACTCCTTGTGCATCACCCGGCAGATCTGGATTGCAACGCTCGCACGGCGAAAAGGGCATTCATTTCCAGAGATTGATCCTCGCTCTGCTTCCTGGGAACGAGGCAAGGGTAGGGGATTGCCGGCCCGCCGTCAAGCTTCCCGAGGCGCTCACCGGGCGGGCGTCGCGAGCGTTTCGCCCATTATCGAGCGCCCGCGGCGCTCATCGTTGCGATCGCTCACGAACAGGCAATGGCACCATCGGGGCTGGCGCAATACCCTTCTTGTCGAGTCCGCGGAGAATCAACCGGCGGTGCCCGCGGCCTTTCTGATCGCCTCGGCGAGCTCCTGCGGCTCGTCCGTTTCGATTCGATGCGAAGAGCCGCTTGCGAGGTCAATTTCTACGGCGTCGAACCTTGACGCGTTGTAAAGCCACCCGCGCCAGATCCAGTGGATGCCCCACCCGTGGATCCGGCGGTTGCGGACCGTTCTCACGGTCTTGATCTCCGCGAGCTCGAAGCTCCGTCGGACATCGCTCAAGAGCGTCCGGTCATACCGGAAATACGCCCGCAGCTTCCCGAGGCTACTCCGCTTCATTCACGATCTGGATGAACGTATCGGCGCGGGTCTTGCCCGTCATCGGATCGGTCCAGGGGCGCGAGACCGTGACCTTGATCGAGCTTTCCTCCTCCGAGCCGCCGAATAGAGCCGTCGTCTCGTCGCTTATGAGAAGCGCGAGCGCCTTCTGACTCTTGTAGAAGCTCACGACCTTCTGAAAACCGTCGTCCGTCCTATAGCAGTACATAGTGAATCCGGCGTCCTTTCCGTATTTCGTCTGCTCGGCGTCGAGGCGGGCTCCCGGATAGACTGCGACGCCGAAGCGCTCCTCCGTCTTTGCGGCGCCCGCGGCGCTCGACGGCGCGGATGCGGGCGAGCCGGCGCCGGATGAGGAGCCGCCCTTCTTCACGAGCTCGACGCGGCGGTTCTTCGCCCTGCCCTCCTCGGTCGCGTTGTCGGCGACGGGCTTGTTCTGGCCGAATCCGGCCGAGCCGAGGCGCTTCGCCTCGACGCCCTTCGCGACGAGAGCGGCGACCACGGCCTTGGCGCGGTTCTCCGAAAGCGTCTGATTCGATTTCGCATCGCCGACGTCGTCCGTGTGGCCCTCGACGGAGAGCTCGAGAGAGGGATTCGCCTTCATCATCGCCGCGATCTGGGCGATGACGGGTTCCGAGTCGGGCCGGATCGTCGCCTTGCCCGTGTCGAAGTTGATGTAGAGGGCGACTCTTCCGTCCCTGTTGAGCGCCTCGAGCATCGCGCCCGCCGTGACCTCCTGCTTCATCGCTTCGACGGCGACGATCGTGAGATAGTAATCGTTGCCATCGTTGAAGGGCACGACCTCGATCCATACCTCGTTGCCGCCCTTGGACGCCTTTCCGACCATCATGCGGTAGCCGCAGTTCTCGGCGCAGTCTGAGCCCTCGCAGACGCCATCGAACACGACGGTCCCGCCCATGTTTCTCACGGCGTTCGCGTAGTTGCGCGAGATCTGGAGCTCGCTCGCCGCTTCGGCGTCTTCCTTGAGCGTGTAAGCTCTGAAGAATACCCTGCCCTCGACGGTCGCGCAGTCCGTGCCGTTCCAGAAGCGATAGTCGTCGAACTTCTTATCGGCGCCGTCGATGATTTTGTAGGCGGGCATGCCCGAGAAATAAGGCGCGTCCTTCGCCTTCAGCCCGCCCTCCTCATCCTGTGCCCGGACGAGCGCCGGGAGAAGCGCGATCAACAACAGTGTCGCGATCGAGAGCATAGCGGCCGGTTTTGCGTTGCGCATCTTCTTTTCCTCCGTTTCTTCCACGCCTGAGCACGCTATTCCGATAGCTGCAGCAGCGCCTCGAGAACGGGAGCGAGCTCCGCTTCGCGGCGCTTGTAGAGAAGCGCGTTCGCCTTTCGAACGGCGAGCTCGGCCGCGAAGGCGGCGAGCTCGGCCTTCGCCTCGGGCGGCGCGTCTGGCGGAATCGGGATCTCGAACTGCTCGAGCTTGTCCGCGTCGATACGCGCGAGGAGGAGCGCATCCTTCACGCGCTCGTACTCGGCGTCGTCGCGCGCGTCACCGCGCGCGTCGGCCTCGAACCGGGGCGCGCCCGGCGCGCCGCCCGCG
>JAGUZZ010000065.1:0-5983 GCA_020060525.1 bacterium
CGGATCGCGCGCCGGATCCGCCGACCCTCCATTCGATAATTTCTGTTCCCCTGCGAGCGCTTCCGCTATAGGATGACCTCGCCGTTACATCGGCCGCGTCCCGCGCGGGATGCGGAATCGCTTCAGCGTTCGCGGGAAAGGAGCCTCGACATGAATTCCCTCTCGGCTGAGCGGGCGTTCCGGACGATCTCGCTGCTTTCGATCACGCTGCTCGCCGTCGCCGCTTTCAGCGGGTGCGGGGACGACGATTCGACGGGCGTGAAGAAGACCAACAGGGTGCTCTCGCTCGACGGCGCCGGAGATTACATGTCCGTTCCGATCGCGAACCACACCTTCGCGACCTTCACGATCGAAGCCAAGGTCAAGATTTCCACGTACGACGGCAACGTCCACTATGTCAGCCTCTATCAAAACGCCTATCTCGTTCTCGGCGACTGGGGCGACGGATCGATCAGCACGTGGGCGAGCGGCCTCAACCCGGTCGACGCCGCGACGGGCGTGCAGCCCGCGATAACGACGGACGAGTGGCATCATTTCGCGTTCAGCTACGACGGAGCGAACCAGTACGTTCTCATCGACGGCGTCGTCGTGGCGTCCGTTCCGACGACCGGCGCGGTGACGAACGACGTGGGCTCCTTCAACAGCGGCTTGAAGATCGGAGCCCGCTACACCGGGGGCACACAGTACGTCGCGGGCCAGCTCGACGAGATCCGCGTATGGAACATATACCGGACAGAGAACCAAATCCGCGACAACATGAACAGAACGATCTCGAGCCAGACCGGGCTCGTCGGGTACTGGAACTTCGACGACGGAACGCCGAGCGACCTCTCGGGCAACGCCGCCGACGGCACCCTGATCGACAACGCCGTGATCGTCAGGAAATAGCCGGGTGTCGGTGCATGAGAACGGGAACCGCATCGAACCGCATCGCTCTTGGCGTCGTTCTGCTCGCGCTCGGCGCCTGTTTCCGCTCCTCGGTCGCGGGTGAAACGCCCCGGCTGGACGAGGCGACGGCCGCGCGTTTCGCCGCGCTCGCTCTGAAGTGCGTCCATCGGGAGTATCCGAACAAGATCGCGCACGTTCTCGCGAGCGACGCCGACGTTCTTCCGCCCCGCGAGCTCACGCCGGTTTTCTGCGGCTGCTTCGACTGGCACTCGGCCGTGCACGGCCACTGGCTCCTCGTTCGCCTCGCGCGGCTTTTTCCCGACGCGCCGTTCGCCGTGGATGCGGCGCGAGCCGTCTC
Organism: bacterium; assembly: GCA_020060525.1. Taxonomy (GTDB): domain Bacteria; phylum Krumholzibacteriota; class Krumholzibacteriia; order Krumholzibacteriales; family Krumholzibacteriaceae; genus SSS58A. Next base: position 1,247 of record JAGUZZ010000065.1, read on the forward strand.
CCGCAACCTGACCGCGGAGAAGATCGCGGCCGAGGTCGGCTATCTCTCGGCGAAGGACCGCGCCTCGTTCGAGCGGCCGTACGGTCTCGCGTGGCTTCTGCAGCTCGCCGCCGAGCTCAGGGAATGGGACGATCCCCGCGCCGTCGAATGGCTCGACGCGCTCTCGCCCCTCGAGGAGCTCGCGATGGCCCGGCTCGGGAGCTGGCTCCCCAAGCTCTCCCATCCCGTCCGCTCGGGGGAGCACAGCCAGACGGCGTTCGCCCTCGCCCTCGCGCTCGACTGGGCCCGCGCCTCGGGAGACCGGCGCGCGGAGGAGCTGATCGAGGAGCGCATCGGGGACTTCTTTCTCCGCGACCGCGACGCGCCGCTCTCTTACGAGCCCTCGGGCGAAGACTTCCTCTCCCCCTGTCTGGCGGAGGCGGATCTCGTACGGCGCATCCTCGCTCCGGCGGAATACGCCGCATGGCTCGAATCGTTCCTGCCGGTCATCCCCCGGGACGGCGCGGGCGATTGGCTCGATCCCGGCGTCGTGACCGACCCGGCGGACGGGAAGCTCGTGCACCTCGACGGCCTCAATCTGAGCCGCGCCTGGATGCTCGAGGGGATCGCCTCGGGGCTTCCGGCAAGCGACTCTCGGATTCCCGCCCTTCGGGCCGCCGCCTCCGCCCACGCCGAATCCGGACTGCGCGCGGTGACGGGCGAACACTACGAGGGCGGGCACTGGCTCGCCTCGTTCGCCGTGTACCTCGCGACCGAACGCGGGATCGAGGGAACGCCCCCCGGCCGCTGATAGCCGCGGCGGGAAACCCGATCCGTCCCTGCGGCGCGAAACCCCGCCGATCCGCGCTCCGCGAAGCGCGGCCTGCGAATTTCTCTTGACCATAAATGGCACGAATTCTATTTTCGTGCTACTAATGTGCCGATGGCGCTCTCCCCGTCTTGACAAAGGAGGCCGTATGAAGACGCGTTCGTCCCGTTTCGCCCTCGCGCTCGCCGCGGCGCTGTGCGTCCCCGGCGCCGCGTCGGCGTGTTTCGACACGTACCTGTTTCTCGCCAAGAGCTCCCTCGTGTATCCGGCCGGCCAGATGGCCGTCGAGGCGTCGGGCGAATACGTGATGCCCGCCCTGAAAGACGCGACGGGGGATATCCTTTCGGGCGCCACGAATCTGTACTATGGATTCTCCGAGCGCTTCTCCATGCAGATCGGTCTTTCCTCTTCCGAGAAAGAGCGAACGGCGTTCTCTCTCGACGGATACGGCGTGCGGGGCGTGTTCGGTCTCGTCCGCGCGTTCCGCGGCGTTTATCATCTCGACCTCGTCCTCGAGCACGCCGCGCCGTTCGACGGAGCGGAAAGCGGCATCGAGCTCTCCATCCCGAGCATCTTCCATTTCGAGAGGCTCTCGTTCATCGCGCATCCCGTCACGAGCTTCGGAAGGAACGTCGATTTCGGGCTCCGCGGCCACGGAGGCGCGTTCTATCGCTTCAGCGACACGGGGATCGTCGGCGTCGGCGCCGAGTACGCGAGCGCCCAGAGCGGGAGCCGGTTCGGACGCCGGCTCGTGAACGGCGAGGGGGCGACAAGCTTCTTTTTCGGTTCGCGCATAGGCTCGGCGTATCTGCAGAACGAATTCATCAAGGGATGGGGGAAAACCGGCAACGACTTCGGATTCGCGGTGACGGTGAAGTACCTCTTTCCGGCTCTCGTTCGCTGATCGAGGGCGCTTGACTCCGGTTCGGATTCCCTCTATCGTCGGGGCCGAGAGGGAAAACTCCCCACAACCGGAGGTGGCGCCATGAGAGCGCGCGCGATAGCTCTGACCCTTCTTTTCGTCGCCGGAACGGCCTCCGCGTCCTTCGCGCAGGGATACGACGCCCTCGTGCGGGAGGCGGAGACGAAGATCGCTGCACAGCAATGGGCCGAAGCGCTCGCCCTGTACGAGAAGGCGTTCGCGACGGGCGAGTTCGCCTACGAGGATTTCTACAACGCAGCCTGCGCGGCGACCCGCCTCGGAAAGACGGACGCCGGCTATGCGTATCTCTTCAAGGCGATCGACGCGGGCCTCCTCGAAACGGACGCGCTCGAAGACGATCCCGACCTCGCACCCCTCCGGACGGGGAACCGGTGGCGGGCCGTCATGGATTCCGCGCAGGCCAAGCTCGAATCGATCGAGAAGACCTTCCCCGAGACCCGCGCGGCCGGCCCCGTCGTCGAGCTTCCGGCGCCGCGTCTCGACGGAACGGTCTCGGTCGAGGCGGCGCTCAAGAACCGGCGGTCGATCCGATCGTATTCGAAGGAACCCCTCAAGATCGCGGAGATCTCGCAGCTCCTCTGGGCCGCCTATGGCATCACCAAAACAGCCGAGAAGCTGCCGCCCTTTCTGCGCGGCGGATTCCGGACGGCGCCCTCCGCGGGCGGCCGCTTTCCGCTCGATCTCTACCTCGCCGCGTTCGACGTGACGGGCCTTCCCCCGGGCGTCTACTGGTACGATTCGGAGAAACACAGGCTCGTGCGGACCGTCGAGGGAAACAGGCGGAAGGAGCTGAGCGAGGCGGCGTTCAACCAATCCCAGTTCGAGACGGCGTCGGCGGCGATCGTGTACTCGGCGGTGTACGAGCGGACGACGGTGAAATACGGCCGCCGCGGCCGTGATCGATACGTCTGCATGGATCTCGGGCATTCGGCCGAAAACGTGTACTTGCAGGCGTACGCCCTGAACGCGGGAACCTGCGCCATCGGCGCGTTCACCGATCTGTGGCTCAAGAAGGCGGTCGGCATGACGCGAGCGGAGGAGCCGCTCTACATCATGCCGCTCGGGAAGGTCGAATAGATCACGCCGAGGTGCGGGCGAATTCTCCAGGGATTGAACCTCGACTCGGGAACAGGAGGTGCGCGATGGGAGATAAGGGCAAGAAGGATAAGAACAAGAATCAGAAGCAGAAATTGAACAAGATGGAGCAAAAGACGAAGGGGAAGCTCGCGAGGCTGCCGAGAAGAACCCCCTGATCCGGCGAGCGAACAGTCCCCTCTTGCTGCCGAGCCTCGACTCCTGACGTACGGCGAGAGCCCGCCGGACGCCGGCGAAATGCCCTCGGCTCATACCCTTTGACAACGGCGGCAGCCGCGCGAGCGTCGCGCGGACGGAGGAACGGGCGATGCAGAGCACGGCGACCATCGGCGCGACTTTTATCGTGTACCTGGCGGGGATGCTCGCCATCGGCATCTTCGCGTATTACCGCACCCGCAATCTGTCGGATTATCTCCTGGGAGGCAGAAGGCTCAACAGCTTCACCGCGGCGCTGAGCGCCGGCGCATCGGATATGAGCGGCTGGCTCCTGCTCGGGCTCCCGGGATACGCCTACGCCAAAGGGTATGAGGCCGGCTGGATAGCGTTGGGGCTGCTCGTCGGCACGTACCTGAACTGGAGATTCATCGCCGAGAGGCTGCGGACGTATACCGCGGCGCTCGGCGATTCGATCACGCTTTCCGAATATTTCGAGAACCGGTTCGACGATCGCAGCCGGATCCTCCGTATCGTGACGGCGTTTTTCATTCTCGCGTTTTTCCTTTTTTACACGAGCTCCGGGCTCGTTGCGGGAGGCAAGCTGTTCGAAAGCGTATTCGGCCTGCCCTATATATGGGCGGTGCTCGCGGGGGCGCTGGCGATCATCGGCTACACTTTTTTGGGCGGATTCATGGCGGTGTGCTGGACCGATTGCGTTCAGGGCCTGCTCATGTCTCTGGCTCTCGTGCTCGTTCCCGTGATCGCCGTCGCGAGCCAGGGAGGATGGCATCACGCGGCCGAGGCGATGAGAGCGGCGGATCCCTCGATGCTGACGCCGTTCAAGGTGAGCGGCGGGCTGCTCTCCATCGTCTCGCTCGCGGCCTGGGGGCTCGGCTACTTCGGCCAGCCGCATATCCTCGCCCGTTTCATGGCGATTCGCTCGCCCGGCGATATCCCGCGGGCGAGAACGATCGCCATGTGGTGGGTTTTCGCCGGCATGACGGGGGCGCTCTTCGTCGGTTTCGCCGGGGTCGGCGCGCTCAAAACGCCTCTCGCCGGCGCGGATACGGAGAAGGTATTTATCCTGCTGGTGCAATCGCTTCTCCACCCCGTGCCCGCGGGGATCTGTCTCGCGGCGATTCTCGCCGCGATCATGAGCACCGCGGATTCGCAGCTTCTGGTCTCATCCTCCGCGTTGACGGAGGATTTCTACAAGCCGTTCATTCGAAAACGCGCTTCCCAGAGAGAGCTGGTCTGGGCGGGGAGGCTGACCGTCGTGTTGATAGCGATCGTCGCCTTCATGCTCGCGATGAATCCCGACAACAAGGTTCTCGACCTCGTCGCGTTCGCGTGGGCGGGATTCGGCGCCGCGTTCGGTCCGGCGATCATCATGTCCCTCTTCTGGAAGAGGATGACCAAAGCGGGGGCGTTCGCGGGGATTCTCACGGGCGGCGTCACCGTTTTCGTCTGGGGCAAATTGCTGAAGGGCGGCGTCTTCGATCTGTACGAAATAGTCCCCGGATTCGTACTGTCGCTGGCCGCGATAGTGATCGCGAGCCTGCTGAGCGAGCCCCCGGAAGGCATGGAGAAGCTCCGCGGGGCGGATTCCTGAGATCGAGCGATCCTGAGCGGCTTGATTCCCGGCTCGGCGTACGGAGCGCGATGGAGGCCGTCCCCTATTCCCTCGTGAGGTGACGGTAGCGGATCCGGTGGGGCTGCTCGGCCGCCGCGCCGA
>JAGUZZ010000096.1:0-5082 GCA_020060525.1 bacterium
CAAGGACTACTTTGAAAAGAGGCCTGAAATGATGATCGACGGAGGGGCGCCGGTCAGCTGGTCCCATCTCCATCAGAACTGGTATGCTGACACGACGAGCCCCCGGTGCGAGGCGAAGTGCGATCCGGCCTTCTCGAAGCCGAGATAGACGCGTTTCGCGAAGCGCGCGAGCAGCCGGTTCGCGAGACCGGGGATCGAGTTCTGCTCCTGTATCACGACCGTTCTCCCGAGGAACGAGGCGGCGAGCACCGCGGCGGCGCTCGCGTAGCCGCCCGCGCCGAAGACGATCCGCGGCTTGAACCGGGAAACGATCCCGAGCGCCTGGAAGAACCCCGCGCCGATCGTCGCCGCGCTCCGCAGCCGCGCCGCCGCTCCCCGGCCGCGCACGCCCTTCGCGGAGATGAACGCTATCGAATATCCCGCCTGGGGGACCAGTTTGGCTTCGAGCCCCGATCGGGTTCCGACGAAGAGGGGTTCGAGGTTCGGAATCATGGACCGGAGCTCGTCGGCGACGGAAAGCGCCGGAAGGACGTGCCCGCCCGTTCCGCCCGCTGCAAACAGCACCCTCATGCTCATCCGACCCGCTTTCCGTCCGGCGCTACCGGCGCCGCGCGAATGACACGCGCGATCGGCGCCGGAGCCCGAAGACTTCGACGGGGAAGGCCCGGCCCTTCCCCTCGTACGACACGCTGACGAGAATGCCGATCGCGGCGAGCGACGCCACCAGCGAGGAGCCCCCGTAGCTGATGAACGGGAGCGGAAGCCCCGCGACCGGAATGACCCCCGTCGCCATGGCCATGTTCACGGCGGCCGAAAAGAAGAGCAGCATACCGAGACCCATGGCGAGCAGATACCCGAAGGAATCGGGCGAACGCCGGGCGGTCCGGACCGCGCGGCGGAGTATGTACACGAACAGGAGGAGCACGGCGACGGTGCCGGCGAGCCCGAGCTCCTCGCCGACGATCGAATAGATGAAATCGGTGTGCGCGTCCGGGAGGAACCGGAACTTCTGGTGTCCCCTCCCCGGGCCGCAGCCGAGAACGGAGCCCGTGCCGAGCGCGATGAGCGACTGCTGCAGCTGAAAGCTCGTGACCTCGCCGCTGAGATAGTCGCGCAGCCGGGCCACGACCTTCGAAACCCGGAACAGCAGCGGAGCGGCGGCGAGGAGGACGAGGCCCGAGAGCGCGAGGTGCTTGATCCGCGCCCCGCCGACGAAGAGCATGAGGAACGTGATGAGGACGAGGAGCACCGCGTTGCTGATGTTCGGCTGGAGCGCGACGAGCAGCGCCATGGCGAGCCCCGCGCCGAGAAGCGGCAGCACGCCGCGCCTCCATTCCCTGATCCGGTCGCCCCACGCGGCGATCTTCGACGCGAGAAAGACGATGAGGGCGATCTTCGCGGTTTCGACCGGCTGGAAATCGAACTTCACGATGCGGATCGTGCGCGTCGAGCCGCGGATCTCGGTCCCGATGAAGAGCACGGCCGCGAGCAGGACGAACGCGGCGACGAGGATCGCGAGCGCGTAGCGCTCGTAGAGCCGGTACGGCACGCGCATGAGAACGAGCATGCAGCAGACGCCGAAGGCGGCGACGACGAGCTGCCGGAAGAAGAAATGGAAATGCGGGCCGGTCATGTCGCGCAGCTTGACCATCTGCGCCGCGGAGGCGATCATGACGAGGCCGAGCGCGACGAGCGCGGACGCCGCGAGCAGAAGCTTCAGATCGTATCTGCCGCGCTCCGAGAGCTCGGCTACCGCTGCAGTTCCTTCACGCATTCCCGGAACACCTCTCCGCGGTGCTCGAAGTTCCTGAACATGTCGAAGCTCGCGCAGGCCGGCGAGAGGAGCACGAGGTCCCCCGGCTGGGCCGCGCGGGAGGCGGTCTCCACCGCGTCCTTCATCGTCTGGGCCCGCGCGACCGGCACCGCCGAGGAGCAGGCCTCCTCGATGAGCGGCGCCGCCTCGCCGATCGCGACGATCGCCTTGACGCGGCCGAGCGCGGCGGCGAGCTTCGCGAAATCTCCGCCCTTGTCGTGTCCGCCGGCGATGAGCACGGCCGGACGATCGAGCCCCCGAAGCGACATGATCGTCGCCTCCACGTTCGTCCCCTTCGAATCGTTGAAGTAGGAGACGCCGTTCACGACGGCCACGAGCTCCATCCGGTGCGGGAGCCCCCGGAAGGAGGAAAGGGCCCGGCGGCACGCCGCGGCGGGCACGTCGTAGGGGGCCAGCGAAGCGACCGCCGCCAAAGCGTTTTCGACGTTGTGAAGCCCGACGACGCCGAGATCCGAGCGCGCGAGGACGGTCTCGCGGACGCCGCGCGAGATCCGCGCGATGCTCTCCCCCTCGAGAAACACCCCGTCCGCGACCGGTCCGGCCGACGAGAAGGGCACGACCCCGCCCGGAAAGCGTTCCGCGACGGCGGCGCAGCGCCGGTCGAGGGCGTTGTAAAAGAAGCAGTCCCCCGCGCCGCAGTTCTCCACGATCCGCTCCTTGAAGCGGTAGTAATCCTCGACGTCCCGGTACCGGTCGAGATGATCGGGCGTGAGGTTGAGGATGCCCGCGACCTCGGGATGGAACTCGGAGGCGGTCTCGAGCTGGAAGCTCGAAATCTCCAGCACGAAGAAATCGCCGGGGCCGAGCTCGCGGACGACGGAGCAGAGCGGCACGCCGACGTTTCCGCAGACGATCGCGCGCTTTCCCGCGGCCTCGAGGATCCCGCCGATCATGGTGACGGTCGTCGATTTGCCGTTCGTCCCGGTGACGGCGACGAGACGCGCCTCGGCGAACCGGCATCCGAGCTCGAGCTCGCTCGCGAGCGGCACGCCGCGCCGGATCGCCTCGAGCAGAAACGGATGGTCGATCGCGATCCCGGGGCTCACGACGACCTCGTCGACGCCCACGAGGAGCCCGTCGTCGAAGCCGCCGAGACGCACGGGCACGCCGGCGAGATCCTCGGGAACGGCCGCGCGCGCGTTCTCGTCCGCGCCGGCGACGCGGGCGCCGGCGCCGCGGAGGAGCCGGATCGCGGAGATTCCGCTCCGCGCGAGACCGAGCACGAGGACCGTCTTTCCGCGGTAGCGGGCGTCTGCGTTCGTTCGCGCCATCTCTTCGCCGTTCCTCCCGTTCGTCACTGCAGCTTGAGCGTGCTGATGCTGAGCAGCGCGAGCAGCGCCGCGATGATCCAGAACCTCACGACGACCTTCTCCTCTTTCCAGCCCATGAGCTCGAAGTGATGGTGAAAGGGCGCCATGTTGAATATCCGCTTTCCCGTGAGCTTGAACGAGTCGACCTGCAGGATGACCGATACCGCCTCGGCGACGAAGATGCCGCCGATGACGACGAGCAGGAGCTCTTTCTTGAGGAGGATGGCGACCGTGCCGAGCGCGCCGCCGAGGGCGAGGGAGCCCGTGTCCCCCATGAAAATCTGAGCCGGGTGGGTGTTGTACCAGAGGAACCCGAGAGAGGCCCCGACGACCGACATGCAGTACACGGTCAGCTCGCCGCACCCGGGGAGGTACGGGATGTTGAGATAGGCCGCGAAATTCCTGTGGCCGCTGATGTAGGCGAGAGCGGCGAACGCGAAGAAGCTGAAGGCGGAGGCGCCCGCGGCGGGGCCGTCGAGGCCGTCCGTGAGGTTGACGGCGTTCGAGGATCCCATGACGATGAAGATCACGAAGGGGATGTAGAGAACGCCCCATTCGATGTAATAGTCCTTGAGGAACGGGACGACGCTCTGCGTCGCTCCCTCGCGCGCGAGCGGGTGCACGAAGAGAAAGACGCCGAGCGCGGCGCCGAAGACGAACTGGCCGAGCAGCTTGTAGCGCCCCACGAGGCCGTTCTTGGTCTTTTTCACGACGCGCAGGTAATCGTCGACGAAGCCGATGAGTCCGGTCCAGATCGTCACGACGACGGCGAGCTGGACGTACGGATTCGCGAGGTTGCTCCAGAGGAGCGTCGGCACGAGGATCGCGGCGATGATGAGTATCCCTCCCATCGTCGGCGTGCCCTCCTTGGCCCGATGGGCCGAGGGAACCTCGTCGCGGATGCGCTGGCCGATCTGCACCGACCGAAGCCAGCGGATGAGGCGCGGCCCGAAGATGAAGCAGATCGCGAGCGCGGTGACCATCGCGTAGGCGGATCGAAACGTGATGTACCGGAACACGTTGAACGCGAAGAAGTAGTCGCGGAGCGGATAGAGAAGGTGGTACAGCATCAGTCCAGCCTCCGGCGCGCGGCCCCCCGCGCGGCTTCGACGGCGTCGATGATCCGTTCCATGCGCATCGCTCGCGAGCCCTTGACGAGAACGAGGTCGCCGGGCCGGAGGAGCGTCGCGAGGTGCGCCGCCAGCGGCTCCGCGTCGAGGAAATGGGTGATGCGCTCGGGGGATCTCCGCTGCTCGGCGGCCGCCCGCGAGAGCTCGGCCGATTCGGTTCCGAGCGTGAGGATGCCGTCCGATTTCGCGCGGCCGCAGTGCACGCCGGCCTCGCGATGAAGCTCGCCGCTCATGCCCCCGAGCTCGAGCATGTCGCCGAGCACGAGCCACCGGCGTCCCGTGCCGGGCATCTCCATGAACGCGTCGACCGCGGCCTTGAGCGAGGCGGGGTTGGCGTTGTAGGTCTCGTCGACGAAGACGACGCCGCCGACGTCGTACGTCGCGCCCCGTCCGTCGGCGGCCCTCGACGCGGCGACCGCGGCCGCGATCTCGTCGTCGGGAACGCCGGCCGTCGAGCCGACGACCGCCGCGAACGCCGCGTTCAGAACGTTGTGTCTCCCGTACCGGCCGGTCTCGAGCCGGATCTCTCCGACGCGGAACCGGTACCCCCCCTGTTCGCGCTTCTCGAGCCCCGTGATCCGCCGGTCGGCGCTCTCCGAGAACCCCACGGCGATCGTTCGCGCCTTCGTCCGGCCGGCGAGGTAGCCGGCGAACTCGTCGTCGGCCGGGAGCACGGCCGTTCCGTCCGGCGGAAGCGCCTCGAGAAGCTCGGCCTTCGCGGCGGCGATGCCCTTCGTCGTTCCGAAATGCTCGAGATGGGCCGTGCCGATGTTCGTGACGACGCCGACGAGCGGCTTCGCGATCGCGC
>JAGUZZ010000362.1:0-7785 GCA_020060525.1 bacterium
CCCGGGACGCCCGGCGCATCCAGAGGGATCGGATCGCCGCGAAGAGCCTTCCCGTGGCGCCGAGGGGCAGCGCCGCGAAAAGGAGCCGTCCGGCTCTCGACGAGGCGAGGGCGAACTGCGCGGAGACGAAAAGCTCCGCCGCACGGCGGCCGGCCGGCTCCCGCGGCGCCGGCCTGTCGTAGAGGGGCACCGCGCAGCCGAAACGCCGCCACAGCCCGAGCCTCAGAAACGCCCCGTGTTTCTTGAGATCGAAGGCGTGGGCGTGCATGAGGGCCGCGTCCTCGACGGAGATCTCTTCGGCCGCGACGGCCTTCGAGGCGAGCGCCTCCCGAAAGGCCCTCTCCCCCGCCTCGCTCCGCAGAAGCACGACCGACCAGCCGCCGCCGCTTCCTTCCTTCATCCAGCCGTCTCCGACGGAGAGATCGGCGAGCTCGGAAGCGAGATCGACGCAGAAGAGGCACCTGCGGTTGACGTAGAAGGGGATCGCTTGATTGAAATGGAGCTTCGGCACCGAGCGCTCCCGCCCGTCGCTCGTGCGCACGGTGAAAGAGCCGGGCCACTCGCCCTCGCGGTACGCGATCCGCTCGACGCCGTCGAGACGCTTCACGCCGAGCTTGCGCATGACGGCGGCGGTCCCCGCGAAATAGAGATTGTTCCCGCAGTAGACGCCGATCACCGGGCGAACGGGGGATCGCGGTTTCCATCCCGCCCGCTCGAGCCGCCGCAGCCCGTGGATTTGGCACGGGAGCCCCGCGTACGCGAGCGGCCGCCCGGACGAGGCGACCTCGCCGAGGACGGTGTTGAGGGGGCTCAGATGATATCTGCTCTGCGCCGCGGCGCGGATCTCTTCCTCGCTCCGCGCGATCCTCCCCCATCCCCGCCACGGCTCGCTCTCGTGCGGCGCGAAGACCGCGGCGCCCCCCGTTTCTCCCCTGCGCATCGAATCGAGGAGGAGGGCCGTCACGACGCCGCCGCTCGCGCCGCCGCGTCTCACGCCGGGGTCCGAGGCGTGGGCTATCCACGCGCTCCGCACGACGCCGAGGAGCCCGTGGGAAGGCGCCCCGCCGAAAAGCTCTCGCTCGAAGGGCTCGAAGGCGAGCTGCGCGCCCGGGCACGCCGCGAGGCAGAGGCCGCAGGACGTGCACTCGTCCCCCGCCTCCGGAAGGCAGCCGCCCATGGGATCGCGGATCGAGAGGACCCCCGCCGGACACGCGCCGACGCAGGTCCCGCACCGGGTGCACAGCCCCGTCTCGACGACCGTCCGCAGCAGGATGTCAACCGGACGCTCTGCAGACATAGAACTGCCTCAGCCCGAACTGGGCGAGCGGCCCGCCGCCGAAAAACGTCGAAAGCCGCCGGTCGAGCCTTTCGCAGAAGCCGTACCGCAGCGGGACGAAGAGCGTCCCCCGGTGCTCGAGGAGCGAGAGCCCCGCCTCGCGGATCATCTCCTTCACCTCGCGCGGAGCGAGGAAGCGATGCGGCCCCTCGCCGTGATGGAATTTCAATAGGTCGTTGAGATCGCTCGTCCATTCGACGGCGGAGGCCGGGAGGCTCATGACGAGCGCTCCGCCGGGGCGGAGCACGCGCCTGATCTCGGCGAGAAACAACACGCCGTCGGGCACGTGCTCGAGCGTCTCGAGGGAGAGCACGGCGTCGAAGGTCCCCTTCTCGAACGGCAGCTCGTGAAGCGAGACCTGAACGAAGCTCTCGTCCGGATGCTTTTCGCGCGCACGGCGCAGGAGCCCGAGCGAGAGCTCCGCGTTCACGAGGCGCACGCCCGGCCCGGCCGCGCGCACGAACGGCACGGCGCCCCCGGCGCGGCACCATACGTTGAGAAGCCGCATCCCGCCCTCGAGCGGAAGCCTGCGGAGCCCCTCGCGAAAACGCTGCGTATGGACCCATCCCACGAGCTCGTTCTCGTGCTCGTACTCGTCCGCGACGCCGTCCCAGAAGAGGCGCACCTCGTCCATCGTGAAGCGGTTCGCGTGAGCGCTCATTCCTTCTCCGTTTCCTTTCCGTCGAGCCGCCTGATGAGGCGGGCCGGGTTGCCCGCGACGATCGAGAGCGGCGGCACGTCCTTCGTGACGACCGATCCCGCGCCGACGACGGCGCCCTCGCCGATCGTGACTCCGGGCAGGATGATCGAGTGAACGCCGATATACGCGCCGCGCCGGATGTTGACCTCGCCGAACGTCGTTTTCGGAATATAGCGTCGCTGGTACGGCGTCGGCGTCATGTGCGCGATGATCGTCGAGCCGCTCGCGATAAAAACGTCGTCCTCGATCGCGACGAGCTCGGGATAGAGCGCGTCGATCGTCACGCCGGGACCGATGCGCACGCGGGCCGGGCGGTCGATCCTGACCCCCCGCATCTTATGGAGCAGCGGCGCGAGGGTTCGCGGCCAATCCGCGTGGTAGGCCGCGAGCGCCACGGCGCTCTTCCAGATTCCGGCGAACGAATTGCCGTGCCGTTCGCGCATTCCGGTCACGATCCCTTCGCCCCCTCGGCCGGGCGCGGCGCGCGCTCCCCGTCGAAGGGCGCGGTGATCCAACACAGGAGCCCCGTTACCCCCAAAACGAGATACGAGAGGATGAAGCTGAATGAAAAGGTCACGGCGGCCTCGCGTCCGAGCCCCGCGCGGGCGAATATGAGGATGATCACGAGGTCGCGCGTTCCGAGTCCGGATATCGACACCGGCACGAGAGAGGCCACGATGGCGGCCGAGACGCATACGACGACGACGGAGGCCGGCGCGCCGACGCCGAGCGCCGAGGCGAAGATGACGAAGTAGGCGTAGTGCGCCGCCCACGCGGCGAGCGTGAGCGCGACGATGCGGGCGAGCCGCCCGCCGATCATCGAAGGGAACTCGTCGAGCCCCTCCGTGACGGCGCGGTCGAGGCTTCCCCGGAACCGCTCCCCCGGAATCGCGGAGACGAAGCGCTTCGCGAGCCGCGCGAGAAGGTCTCTTCGAAGAAAGAAAGCCGCGACCGCCGCCGCGGCGGCCGCGAGGAAGAGCGCGCCGAGAAGGATCTGGTTCCGCACGAGACCCGGGAAAAAGACGAGGCTCGCGAACGCGATGACGAAGAGAAGGATGAGATCGAAGAGCCGGTCCGCGACCGAGCTCATGAGCGCCCGGCCGGCCGAGAGGCCCCGGTTCGAGAGATAGAGGCTTTTCGCGAAATCTCCGACGTGCCCCGGCGTCACGACGCCGAGAAAGAGCGAGGCGGCGTAAATCCTGAAAGACCGCCATACGCCGACCGCGATCCCCTGTCCAGAGACGATCGTCCGCCAGCGGAGCGCCTTGAGGAGGGTGAGAACGAAGAGGAGCGCGATCCCGGCCGCGGCGGGGGCGGGCGAGATCGTCCGGTAGGACCGGCCGATCTCCCGGAGATCGACGCGGGAGAGGATGACGGCGAAGAGCAGGAGGCCGAGCGCCTGAAAGAGGATCCGTATCCACCGCGAACGGAGGGACATGACGCTCCGGGGCTCCTAGTCGTACCGCCGCTCGCGCCGGAGCGCCGAGATCTGGTCGGCGAGCACCCCCATGAAGAAGAGAATGATGCTCGAGAGGATCGTGAGAACGCCGACGTTCGGCGCCCGCCCGTAGACGGCGATGCCGTAGATCGTGAAGACCGTTCCGAGCGCGAAGAGCGCGAGCGAGACGGGCATGAAGACCTTGAGCGGGTTGAAGAGCACGATGACGCGCACGATGAGGAGGAACGTCTTGTACCCGTCCCGGAAGAACTTCACGGTGCTCGCGCGGCCGACGCGCCGCTCGACCTCGATCGGCACGTACTTGATGCTGTACCCCTCGCGCAGATACGCGAGCGTGATCGTCGTCGTGAAGGAAAAGCTGTTCGGACAGAAATGGAGGAAGCTCTTGATCGTGTCCCGGCGGAAGGCGCGAAGGCCCGAGTTGAGATCGGGGATCTTGACCCCCGCGAGGAAGTTCGCGACGATCGAGAGGATCTTCTTCCCCGGCGCGCGGATGCCGGTCATACGCCATCTCGCCCCCACGACCATGTCGTAGCGGTCCATGTGAGAGAGCAGCTCCTCGATGCGCGAGGAATCGTGCTGGCCGTCCGAGTCCATCATGACGACGAGGTCGTTCGAGGCGTTCCTGATCCCCGTCTTGAGCGCGGCGCCGTACCCCTTGTTGTCGGGATGCCTGATGACGCGCGCGCCGTGCGACTCGGCGACCGAGGCGGTCCCGTCCGTCGAGCCGTCGTCGATGACGATGACCTCCCAGCCCCTCTCCCGCGCGGCGGCCGTAAGGGCGGGCAGAGCCACCCCGAGCCCCTTCTCCTCGTTGTACGCGGGGATGACGACCGTCACGCCGCCGGGCGCCTGCGACATTCCGTCTCCTTCCGTTGAACCTTTGCCGGGGACCGGAATCGAACCGGTATGGAGCTCGCGCTCCAGCGGATTTTAAGTCCGCTGCGTCTGCCAGTTCCGCCACCCCGGCTTCGCAGCAATTCTAAGACCAATCGAAAACGGCGGCAAGCCAAATAGCCCCTCGCCGGAAGGCGCTCCCGCCGCCCGATGCCCATGCCGCCGCTTGTCCGGAGTTCACGCTCATTCGGCGGGGAACGCTCTCCCCGCCCGGGAAAGGATGGAGGCGGCAACCGGATTCGAACCGGTGAGTAACGGTTTTGCAGACCGTCGCCTTACCACTTGGCTATGCCGCCTCAAAAAAAAATGGAGCGGGAAACGGGACTTGAACCCGCGACATCAACCTTGGCAAGGTTGCGCTCTACCAACTGAGCTATTCCCGCCCCTTCGCGTTTTTCAGACCTATAAGTATAAAAAGCGCCTTTCTACTTTGTCAACCCCATTCCGGCGAGGCTGCGCGCGCGCTCGTACATCGCGAGATACTCCTCGGCCGAACGGCGCCACGAATGGTCCTCGAGCATGATGCGCCGCCGCACCGTCCGCAGCGCCGCCTTGTCGGCGTAGAACGCCGCGGCGCGCCGGACCGCACCGAGGAGCGCGTCCGCCGAGTACTCCGCGAAGGTGAATCCGTTCCCCTCCGCCCCGCCGTCCGAAATCTCCGCGATCGTGTCGAGAAGCCCGCCCGTCGCGCGCACGATCGGGATCGTGCCGTAGCGAAGGCTGTACATCTGGTTCAGCCCGCACGGCTCGTAGCGCGACGGCATGAGGAAGTAGTCGCTCCCCGCTTCGATGAGGTGCGCGATCCGGTTGTTGAACTCCAGCTTGAGGCCGAACTGCTTCGGATATTTCTTCGCGAGCCCCCAGTAGAGCTCGTGGTACTTCTCCTGTCCCGTGCCGAGGACGACGAGCCGTACGCCGAGCGCCATGATCCCCTCGAAGGCCTCGGCGAGGATGTCGAACCCCTTCTGGTCGACGAGGCGCGAGACCATACCGATGACGGGGCCCGCAGAGCGCGGGGGCAGCGCGAACGCGCGCAGGAGCTCGGTGCGGCACTCCCCCTTGCCGGCGAGGCGGTCGGGAGTGAAACGCTTCGGGATGAGCTCGTCCGTCGAGGGATCCCACGCGTCCATATCGATGCCGTTCAGGATCCCGACGAGGTCGCCGGCGCGCGCGCGGAGCACTCCCTCGAGCCCGCAGCCGAACTCCTCGCAACTCATGATCTCCTCCGCGTACGTCTTGCTCACCGTGCTCACGACGCCCGAGTAGTGGATCGCGGCCTTCATCACGTTCACCCGGCCCCAAAACTCGAACGGCCCCATGGGCGCGAAGAGCGCGCGGTCGAGCCCGGCCTTGTCGAGGAAATCCCGCCCGAAGAGCCCCTGATAGGCGAGGTTGTGGATGCTGAAAACGGTCGCCGTGCGCGAGAAGCGCTCCCCCCCGGCCTCCTCGAGGGCGAGGTAGGCGGGGATGAGCCCCGAGTGAAAATCGTTGCAGTGAACGACGTCCGGCCGCATGTCGAGCGCCTTCATCGCGGCGATCACGGCGCGGTTGAAGAAGATCGTCCGCTCCGCCTCGTCGGGAAAGGCCTTTCCCGTCTCGGGCACCGTGTAGATCCCCTCGCGCGCGTAGAAGCGGTCGTTTTCGACGAAGTACGTCTTGACCCCCGTGCCGGGCTTGAGGCACGAGTAGAGCCGGAAGCGCTCCGCGGCGCCCGCGACGTCGGCCGCGAGCGGGCCGCAGCGCTCGACCGGCGCGATCCCGAACGCCGCGCGGTCGATGGACGAGTAGAGCGGCGTGAAGATCGATACGCGCGCCCCGAGCTTTTCGAGCTCGTCGGGGAGAGCCCCCATCACGTCGGCGAGCCCGCCGACCTTGGAGAAGGGCACGATCTCGGTCGTCACGAGAACAAGCGTCAGGTCGTTCTTCGTTTTCATGCGCAGTCCGTTTCTTACGTTTTGGGTTTCTCTTCCGGGTGCGTCCCGTGGTTCCGCAGCGCCTCGGCCGCCTCCTCGGGAGGGGTCGGGTTGATGTAGAACCCGCTCCCCCACTCGAAGCCGGCCACGCGGGTGAGCTTCGGCATGATCTCGAGGTGCCAGTGGTAGTGCTCGAGATCGGGGGTCTTGCACGGGGCCGTGTGGATGATGAAGTTGAACGGCGGCACGTCGAGCACCTCGTCGATCCGCCGCAGAACGAGCTTCATGATGTCCGAGAGCTGCGGGAACCACTCGGAGTTGGTTTTCTCGAAGGCGGAGACGTGCTTGAGCGGCAGCACCCACGTCTCGAACGGAAAGCGCGCCGCGTACGGCGCGATCGCGATGAAATAGTCGTTCATGTATATGACGCGCTTCTTGACCTCGATCTCCTGCTTGATGATGTCGCAGAAGATGCAGCGCTCCTTGAGCTTGTAATGGAACTGCGAGCCGTCGAGCTCCTCAATCGCGCGCTTCGGGATGATCGGGGTCGCGATGAGCTGGATATGCGAATGCTCGAGCGAAGCGCCCGCCTCCTCGCCGCGATTCTTGAAGACGAGGATGTACTTGAAACGGGAGTCCCGGTTGAGATCGATGCAGCGGTCGCGGATCGCCCAGAAGATGCTCTCGACGTGGTCCCGCGGAAGATCGGCGAGCTGCGTTTCGTGCTGCGGCGATTCGATGAGAACCTCGTGCGCGCCGACGCCGCGCATCGTGTCGTAAATGCCGTCCCCGTGCTTGTCGAGCTCCCCCTCGATCTGGAGCGCCGGGAACTTGTTGGGCACCACGCGCACCTTCCAGCCCCGCGAGTTCGGCGCCGAATGGGGATCGCGGTACGCGAGCACCTCGGGAGGCGTCTTGTCCTCGTTGCCGTCGCAGAACGGGCAGAATCCGCCCCGCGCCGGCCGCTTCTCCATCTTGAAATCGATCGGGCGCTTTCCCCGCTCGGTCGATATGATGACCCACCGCCCGGTGATCACGTCTTTGCGCAGCTCAGGCATGTTGCTTCGAGGCTCCTTTCGTGATCGCTCAATCGGTACGGATCGTCGTCCGCACGACCCAGCAGCCCGGGAACGTCTTCTCGAGAGAGAGCTTCGCCTGGAGAGCGTCCTTACGGTCGCCGAAATCTCCCGCCCGCACCTTGTACAGCCCGTCCTCGTACTCAATGTACGCGTTCAGGCGCGACTGCGCAACGACGCGTTCCTTCATCGAGTTCGCCGCGGCCCGGTCGCTCGACGCGAAGACCTGTATGCGGTACCCGACGGCGTAGAGCTGTTTCGGCGCCTCCTCGACGGCCATGTCCTGCACCTCGAACGTGTCGGCGGCCATGGGAGCCACGCGTTCGACGAGCTGGGCGGCCCGCGTCGGGGTCTTCTCCGGCAGCTCGTCCTCGAGGCGGTACCCCCGCGTGTCGATCGCGGCC
>JAGUZZ010000330.1:0-2504 GCA_020060525.1 bacterium
GCGCCGGCGCCTCGCCCAGCGGTCGCCGAGATCCTCGGGCACCTGCCGCAGCCACGCCGCCCGCTCCGGGTGCGGCATGAGGGCGAGCACGTTCCCCTCGCGGTTGCAGACCCCGGCGATGTTCTCGACGGAGCCGTTCGGATTCACGGGGAACGACGGGACGACGGCCCCCGAGGCGTCGCAGTACCGCAGCGCCACCTGCCCCCCGCGTTTCATCTCCTCGAGAACGCCGGCGTCCTCGGTCGTGAAGCGCCCCTCGGCGTGCGCGACGGGAACGGGAACGACCTCGCCGTCGCCGTAGAGCTTCGTCCAGAGGCAGTTCGTCGGCTCGCGCCGCAGGTAGATCCAGTTGCAGTAGTACCCCTCGCGGTCGGCCATGACGTTCGGGGCGAGCGCGAGATCGACCTTCTCCCAGTGAATGCCCGGAATGAGGCCCGCCTCGACGAGCACCTGCGCGCCGTTGCAGATCCCGAGCACCGGCGTGCCCGCGCGCGCGAGCGCGCTCACCGCGTCCATGACGCGGTCCTTCGCCGCGACGACGCCCGCGCGGATGCGGTCCTGGTAGGAGAAGCCGCCGGGGAGAACGATCCCGAGACAGCCGTCGAGCGCGGCGGGATCCTCGTTCCACCGGAAGATCGCGGCGCTCACGCCGACCGCGCGCACGGCGGCGGCGGTCTCGTATTCGCAGTTCACCCCGGGGAATTGAACGACCGCGACAGCGCCCGTGAACGAGTTCGCCACCTATGCTCCTTTCCCTGTGTTCTCGACGCCGAAGACGGGGCGGCACGCGTCGAGATACGCGCCGCGAAGCTCGGCGAGATCCCAGCGCGCGAGGCTCGCGCCCCGCGAGACCACCTCGAGGCGGCTCGCCCGCCGCACCTCGCCGAGCCGCCAGAGCTTGACCCGGTTCCTCGCGCAGAGGGCGAGCATTTCGCGCTCGATGCCGGGCGCCGTCTCCACGAGAAACGCGCCCGTCTCCGAGAAGAGGAGCTTCTCGGGCGGCAGCCCGAGCGGCGCGAGCTCGTCGAGGTCGAGCGTGAACCCGAGCTCGCCGTCTCCGCGGCCGCCGATCGCCATTTCGGCGAGCGCGGTGAGAAGTCCGCCCTGCCCCGTGTCGTGGCACGCGCGCACGATCCCGAGCCGGTGCATCTCGACGACGGCGCGGACGAGGCCGCGCTCGCGCACGAAATCGGCCCGCGGCACGTTCGCGCCGAGCACGCCGTAGATCGCGCGGTAGTATTCGCTCCCGCCGAGCTCGTCGAGGATCTCGCCGACGAGGTAGAGCGCGCTCCCCTCGTCCTTGAACCGGATCGACCGGCAGCGCGACCAGTCCTCGACGACCCCCGCGCAGCACACGACGGGCGAGGGAGGGATCGGTTTTCCCGCCTCGTTCTGGTTGTAGAAGCTCACGTTCCCCGAGACGATCGGCAGCGGCGCGCCCTCGTGCGAAAGATGTCCGATGCCGCGGCACGCGTCGCCGATCCCGCGGACCCCCTCGGTGAACTCCCAGAAGACCTCTTCGACCTCCGGGTTGCCGTAGTTGAGGCAATCGGTGATCGTCGCCGGCACGGCGCCGACGGAGGCGACGTTGCGGACGCTTTCGCAGACGGCGAGAGCGCCTCCCTCGTACGGATCGATGAGGCCGTAGAACGGATTGCCGTCGACGGCGAAGGCGAGGCCGACGCTCCGCCCCGGCAGCGGCGCGATGACGGCGGCGTCGGCCTCTCCGGGCCTGAGCACCGCCCGCCCCTGCACTTCGGAATCGTAGCGGCGGAAGACGTGGTTCTTCGACGCGACGTTCGGCGAGGCGAGGAGCGCGAGGAAATCGTCCCGCAGCGAGCGCCGCGGATCGAGCGCGGGCTCCTCGAAGCGCCTGCGCCGCGGCGCTCCCTTCCTGTCGTAGGCGATCCCCGTGGTGATCACCTCGACCGGCGCGCTGCACACGAGGCCTCCCGCCGTTTCGATCGAGTAGTACGGCTCGAGGGTGATCTCGCCGATGACGGAGGCGCCGGCGCCGTGATAGATGCGCGGAAGCTCGAAATCCTCGTTGTAGATCCTGAGCACCTCCGCGGCGAATTCCCGCGGCACGGCCATGGCGTAGCGCTCCTGCGTCTCGCTGCACGAGACGACGGCGGGCGGAAAATGACCGAGCGCCTTTCTCACGGCGTCGAGATCGAGCTTCACGCCGAAGCCGCCCGCGTGCGCCATCTCGGACGTGGCGCAGGCGATGCCGCCGGCGCCGAGATCCTTGAAGCCGATCGCGACGCCGCGCGCCTGCGCGGCCTCCATGACCTTCTTCGTCGCCTCGGCGAGCACGCGCTTGAGGAACGGATCGGGGACCTGCACGGCGCCCCTGTTCGCCTTCTCCTCGCCGGCGAGATCCTCCGAGGCGAACGCCGCGCCGCCGAATCCGGAGTCGTCCGTGGGCTTGCCGATGAGGATCATGACGTACGGCTCGCGGCGCGCCTCGACGGGAACGCGGCTGCGGACGATGCGCGACTCGA
>JAGUZZ010000248.1:0-8037 GCA_020060525.1 bacterium
CGGCCATTTCCTCGGATACAACACCGTCTTCATGTGGACGTGGAAGTTCCGCGAGCCGCTCCTCGACGTGCTCGAGGCGGTCACGGGGAACCGCAACCACTACGCGGTCATGCGGCCGGGCGGCGTCCGGCGCGACCTGCCCGTGGAGGAGATTCCGAACATCCTCAAGCTCCTCGACCGTCTCGAGAAGGAAAACGACCTCCTCACGAAAGCGATCGTGGACGACCCCGTGATCCACGCCCGCACGAAGGGCGTCGGTGTGTTCAACAAGACGATGTGCCGCCTCTACGGGGCGCTCGGCCCTACGGCGCGCTCGGCCGGCTACGATATCGACGCGCGCCGCGACCATCCGATCGACGCCTACGACAAGGTGAGCTTCAAGGTGATCCTCTGCGAGAACGGCGACGTCTTCGACAAGGCCGTCGTCCGGCAGCTCGAGAATTTCGAATCGATAAAGATCATCCGCCAGTGCCTCTCGCTCATCGCCGACACCAAGGCGGGGGACATCTGCACGGAGATCCGCGAGGTGCCCCCCGGCGAGGGATTCGGCATGTACGAGGCGCCCCGCGGCGAGGTGTTTCATTACGTGCGATCGAACGGCGGCAACATGCCGATCCGCCACAAGGTGCGCGCGCCGAGCTTCAACAACATCCTCACCAACAACGAGAGCGTGCCGGGCAACACCGTGGCCGACGCGGGGCTCATCACGGCGGCGGTCGATCCGTGCTACTCGTGCACGGAGCGCGTCGGCGTCGTGGATTGCCGAAACGGCGAACGGCGCGTGCTCACGGAGGCGGATATCGTGAGGCTGAGCAACGAGCGGACCGACGAGATCAGGCGGCGGCTCGCGGCGGAGGCGGGACGCGAATAGACTTCGGAAAGCGGAGCGCGAGACGACATGCATGAATTGCTCTCGATAATTATCGTACCGGCGGCGGCGGGGATCGTCCCGATCTTCATCCCCCGCCGCTGGAAGGTCGTCGCGGGCGTCTACGCCCTCGCCGTCGCGGCGTGGGTGCTCCTGCGCTCCGTCGCCCTCTACGGCGGAGGAGACGCCGCGTGGGCGAAATTCCTCTTCAATCTCGGCGGTCAGCTCCCGTTCGTGTTCGGGCTGCGGCTCTATCACTTCAGCGCCTTCGTGCTGCTCTTCGTCGCGATCTTCGCGGTGCTCTCGATCCTCTACTCGATCGGGTACCTCTGGAGCAAGGACAAGCCGAGCCTCTACTACAGCTTCATGCTCTGGACCGTTTCGGCCGCGGCGGGCGTCGTCCTCGCGGACAACCTGCTCATCCTCCTCATGTTCTGGGAGATCCTCACGGCCATCCTCTTCTTCATGACGAACATGGGGGAGAAGGGGCACGAGAAGTCGGCGGCCAAGGCGTTCACGGTGCTCGGCCTCAGCGACGCGGCGATGCTGTTCGGCGTCATCCTCATCTGGGCGACGAAGGGCACCCTCACGATCTCCGGCCTCTCCGTGTCGACCGGCGATCCCATCGGCACGACCGCGTTCGTGCTCCTCTTCATCGGGGCGATCACGAAGGCGGGGGCGATGCCCTTCCACTCGTGGATTCCCGAGATGGCGATCTCGACGCCGGCCTCGATCATGGCGTTCCTTCCGGCCTCCCTCGACAAGCTTCTCGGCATATACCTCCTCGCCCGCATCTCGCTCGACATCTTCGCGATCCGGGCGGGCTCGGGGCTCTCGCTCATGATGATGATCGTGGGGGCGGCGACGATCATCTTCGCCGTGCTCATGGCGCTCGCCCAGCACAACCTCAAGAAGCTCCTCTCGTTCCACGCCGTGAGCCAGGTCGGATACATGGTGCTCGGCGTCGGAAGCGGAATACCGATCGCGATCGTCGGCGGGCTTTTCCACATGCTCAATCACGCGATCTACAAGAGCAGCCTCTTTCTCGAGGCCGGCGCCGTCGAGAAGCGCGCGGGAACGACGGAGCTCGACGAGCTCGGCGGCCTCGCGCGCCTCATGCCCGTGACCTTCATCACGATGGCGATCGCGGCGCTCTCGATCTCGGGCATCCCGCCGATGAACGGCTTCGCGTCGAAGTGGCTCATCTATCAGGGCATGCTCGAAGGCCGCCACGTCGTTTTTCTCGTCGTCGCGATCTTCGGGAGCGCCCTGACGCTCGCTTCCTTCGTGAAGGTGATCCACTCGGTCTTCCTCGGGCGGCGGCCGGAGCGGTTCGCCGGCGTCAAGGAAGTCGATTTCTCGATGCAGCTCCCCATGATATTCCTCGCGATCCTCTGCGTGCTCTTCGGCATCTTCGCTCAATACCCGCTCGAGCGGTTCATCATACCGTCGGTCGCGGGGGGAGAGCTCGTGAACATCTCGATGGGCAACATCGCGACGGTGCCCACCGACGGTTTCTGGAGCCCCGGGGCCGCGACGGCGTTCATCGTCGTCGGCATCATCCTCGGGCTGCTCGTCTACGCCTTCACCGGCAGGGGCGCGTACCGCACGGACGAGAACGTCTGGATAGGCGGCAACGTCATGGACAGCGAGGAGATCCGGGTGCCGGGAACCCATTTCTATAAAACGGTGACGGACGATCTCGGGCCCGCGGTCAAAACCCTCTTCGCCGACGGCGACAAGGGCGCGGCCGACGGGTACAACATTATCGGGCGGATCGGGGACGGATTCGTCCAGTTGCTCCGCGCGATCCACAACGGGAACCTATCGACCTATCTCGCGTGGATCGTGATCGGGCTCGGGATATTGTCGTTCATACTCATTTTCAAGCTGTAGGGAGCGGCGAGGGAGTCGCATGGAATCGTTTCTCTTGATCCTGCTCGTCTTCATGATCGTCGGCTCGATCATCGCGATCGAGACGAAGAACCTCCTCTCGTCCGTGATCTCGTGCGGGGTCGTGGGATTCAGCGTGTCGATCGCGTTCCTCATGCTCGGGGCGCCCGACATCGCGATCACGCAGGTGGTGGTCGAGATACTCATCCTCGTCGTCCTCATCCGCGCCACCATCACGATCGACAACACCTCGATCGAGGAGCACTGGGACACCTTCGCGGTCGTGTCGAGCCTCATATTCTTCGGGCTCTTCCTCGTCTTCGCGTTCCTCGCCGTGAAGGACCTTCCGCCGTTCGGGGAGCCGAGCATGCGGGTCTCTCAGCAGTATCTCGAGACGGCGCTCCAGAAGACGGGCGCGGCGAACGTCGTGACGAGCATCATTCTCGACTTCCGGGGGTACGACACGCTCGGCGAGGCGACGGTGCTCTTCACCTCGATCGTCGGCGCGTTCGTCATCCTCCGGCGGCGCGGCCGCAAGCAGCGCTCCGCCGCGGACACCGAGAAGGTCGGCATCCTGACCGAAGAGGAGATCAGGGAAGAGTACGAGGAGTTCAGGGAGTAACGCATGGCGACGAAGCCCGATATCGTGATCGCCGACGGCCCGAAGGGGATGACCCCGATCGTCAAGACGGTCGTCCGCTTCGCCATGGGGATCATCTTCATGTTCGGCTGGTACATCGTCCTCTACGGCCATCTCACGCCGGGGGGCGGATTCGCCGGCGGCGTGATCCTCGCCTGCGGCTACGTGATCCTCACGCTCGCCTTCGGCAAGGAGCTCGGGCTGCGAAAGATGAGCGACATGGCGGCCTCGATCCTCGACAACACGGCGGCGCTGCTCTTCGCCGTCGTTCCCATGTTCGGCTTTCTCTTCGGATGGTATTTCCTCAATTTTCTCGACAAGGGGCGGCCGTTTCAACTGTTCAGCGCCGGGAACATCCCCCTCTACAACATCTTCATCGGGTTCAAGGTGACGGCTTCGCTCTTCGCCATCTTCATGGCGCTCTCGATCTTCGGGCGGTTCGTTTCGAAGCTGGTGGACGAAGAGGAGGAGGGGTAAGGGCATGATCCTGTACTTTCTTACGCTCGTGCTCTTCGTGATGGGGGTCTACTGCCTCATCGCGAAGAAAAACATCGTGAAGAAGATCATCGGGCTCGTCATCATCGACTACGCGATCAACCTGTTCATCATCCTTATCGGATACCGGCGCGACGGCGTCGCTCCGATCCTTTTCAAGGACATGTCGATGGATGAGTTCGCCCGGCACAGCGTCGATCCGCTCCCGCAGGCGCTCGTGCTCACGTCCATCGTGATCGGGCTCGGCGTGCTCGCGCTGCAGGTGGCGATCTGCCTGCGGCTGTACGAGAAGTACAAAACGTTCAATATGAGCGAAATCAACAGGCTCAAAGGATAGCGAGACGGAGTACCATGCAGGGACTGTATCCGTTATTCACGGTGATTCCACTGGCGGCGGCCTTCCTCAACCTGCTCGTGACGAAGGTCAACAAAAAGGCCGCGGACTACATCGCGTTCATCGTCGCGACGGTCCTCGCCGTCATGGCGG
Organism: bacterium; assembly: GCA_020060525.1. Taxonomy (GTDB): domain Bacteria; phylum Krumholzibacteriota; class Krumholzibacteriia; order Krumholzibacteriales; family Krumholzibacteriaceae; genus SSS58A. Next base: position 4,384 of record JAGUZZ010000248.1, read on the forward strand.
TTCGGATGCTCTTCGAGGCTCCCTTCTCCTACCGCGTCGGCGGTTGGCCCGCGCCCTACGGCATCCTGCTCGTCTCCGACGGGCTGAGCGCCGTGATGCTCGCCGTCATCAACGTCGTGAGCGTGCTCTCGATCATCTACTCCTTCTCCTACATGAACGGGTACACGGCGAAGCCCAAGTACTACTCGCTCTTCCTTCTCATGATCGCCGGCATGAACGGCGTCGTGATGACGGGGGACTTCTTCAACCTCTACGTCTTCCTCGAGATCGCCTCCATCGCCTCCTACGCCCTCGTCGGCTTCGGCACGGAGCACGAGGAGCTCGAGGCCTCGTTCAAGTACCTCATCCTCGGCACCGTGGCGAGCACGGCGATCCTCTTCGGGATCGCGTTCCTCTACTCGATGACGGGGACGCTCAACATGCCCGATCTCGCCCGGCAGCTCGATCCGATGTCGGGCACGGTCCCCTTCAACCGCGCGCTCGCCTTCGTGATCGCCCTCTTCATCATGGGGTTCGGGCTCAAGGCTTCGACGGTTCCTTTCCACGCCTGGCTCCCCGACGCGCACCCGAGCGCGCCGGCGCCGATCTCGGCGATGCTCTCGGGCGTTCTTATCAAGGCGCTCGGCGTCTACGCGATCGCCCGAGTCATGTTCAGCGTGATCGGCCCGAACGCGATGGTCTCGAGCATCCTCATGTTCCTCGGAGCGCTCTCGATGGTCGTCGGCGTCTTCCTCGCCGTCGGCCAGAGCGATTTCAAGCGGATGCTCGCCTACCACTCGATCAGCCAAATGGGCTACGTCACGATCGGCCTCGGCCTCGGGCTCAACCCGAACGTCCCGCCGGCGATCGCGGCGCTCGGGCTCTTCGGCGGGCTCTATCACCTCGTCAACCACGCGACGTTCAAGTCGCTCCTCTTCCTGTGCTCGGGCTCCTTCGAGTACCGGACGGGAACGCGCAACCGCTACGAGATGGGCGGGCTCATGCGCAAGATGCCCGTCACGGGCACGGCGTGCTCGATCGCGTCGCTCTCGATATCGGGCGTGCCGCCGTTCAACGGCTTCTGGAGCAAGCTCGTCATCATCACGGCGTTCATTCAGGCGGGATACTACATATACGGCGCGATCGCGGTGCTCGTGGCGTTCATGACGCTCCTCTCGTTCATCAAGCTCCAGCGGTTCGTGCTCTTCGGCGCGCTGCCGAAGCGCTTCGCCGCCGTCAAAGAGGCGCCGTTCTCGATGACGCTGCCGCTCGTCGTGCTCGCTATCCTCTGCGTCGCGCTCGGCGTCCTGTATCCGTTCGTCGACAAGGGCCTCATCGAAGCGGCGAGGCAGACGCTCCTCGATAAGATGTCGTACATGGGATTCATCATCGGCGGGTGAAACGGATGAAGCGGTTCCTGCATTTTCTCATAATCTACGCGGTCTGGCTGCTGCTCACGTGGTCTCTCGACTGGCAGGAGCTTCTCGTCGGCGTGCTTGTCGCGCTCTTCGCGGAGCTGCTGCTCGGGGACATCTTCCCCGTCGAAGGAGTCCGAGTCTTCCACCCGAGGCGCTTCTTCTGGCTGTTCGTCTATTTCTGGGTGTTCATCTGGGCGATGATCCGGTCCAACTTCGACGTCGCCTACCGCGTGCTCAACATATACCTGCCGATCAAGCCCGGCATCGTCAAGGTCCGCACGAAGCTCACGAGCGACATGGGGCGCACGTTCCTCGCGAACTCGATCACGCTGACCCCCGGCACCATGACCGTCGACATGATCGGGGATCATCTCTACATCCACTGGATCAACGTTCAATCCCCCGATATCCAGAAGGATACGGAGATCATCGTCCGCCATTTCGAGCGGATTCTCGAAAGGATATTCGAGTGAACGTCTATATCGGATTGCTGATCCTCTGCATCTTCATGTGCCTCTACCGGGTTGGCAGGGGACCGACGGCGCCCGACCGCACGGTCGCGATCGATATCCTCGGGACGCTCGTCGTCGGATTCTGCGCGATATGGTCGATCATCACGAAGCGGGACCTCTACATGAACATCGCGATCTCGTGGTCGCTGCTGAACTTCATCGGCTCGCTCGCGCTCGCCAAGTATCTCGAGGGGAGGGGTTTCGATGAGTGAGACGATCGGATACATCCTCCTCACGGTCGGGATCGTCTTCGACGTGCTCGGATGCATCGGGCTCGTCCGGCTGCCGGACGTGTACAACAGGCTTCAGGCGGGCACGAAATGCGTCACCCTCGGCACGGCGGCGATCCTCTTGAGCGTGCTCTTCTTCACCGGATTCAACGCGATCAGCGTCAAGGCGCTGCTCTGCATATGGTTCATTCTCATCACCTCGCCGACGGCGGCCCACGCCATTTCGCGCGCCGCCCATCGCTCCGGGATCCGCCTCTGGAAGGGCAGCGTGCTCGACCGGTACGCCGAGGATCGCGAGGGCGCCGAGGACAAGCCGTGAGCGCCGCATCGGGGGTTGTGAACTGACATGCGCAAGCCGAAACTGAGAGAATTGAAAGAGGCGGCAATCGCCCTCATCAAGGGCCCCTACACGTCGAAGTTTCCGAAGACTCCGGCGGTGGTGCCGGAGCATTTCCGCGGCACCCCGACCTACGTGCCCGAGGACTGCGTCGGCTGCGGCGCCTGCGGGCAGGTCTGCCCCGCGGGAGCGATCACGATCGTCGACGAATACCGCGAGGACAAGAAGCGGATGGTGCGCCGCATCGAGCGCAACTGGGGCAACTGCATCATGTGCAGCCAGTGCTTCGTCTACTGCATCACGAAGAAGGGGATCGTCCTCGACAAGGATTTCGACAAGTCGACGACGGATCCGGCGGATTTCGTCGACACGCACGACAAGGAGCTCCTCTTCTGCGAGCACTGCGGGGCCCCGATCACGGCGCTCGACCACGTGCGATGGATGTGCGACAAGCTGGGCGAGCTCGCCTACGCGAACCAGACCCTGACGGTCGCGAGCCACCGCGCGCTCGGCGCCGTGGGCGAGATCGTGCCGCGCGACGGACGGCCCCTCGAGCGAAGCGACTTCATCCGGGCGCTGTGCCCGAACTGCCGCGCTTCCTACATACTGAGCGACGAATGGGGCGAGAGCTGAGAGAGCCCGCCCTTTGGGGAGAGAGACGAAGGCCCCCGTCGAGGGGCCTTTTTCACGTATGAACGCTAAGACGGCGAAAGAGATCTCGGCGCGGCTTCTGGGCAAGCGCTTCGGCGTCGTGGGCGTCGGAAACGAGCTCAAGGGGGACGACGGCGCGGGGCCGGCCGTGGCCGCGCTGCTCGAGGCGGCGAACGCACCGTTCCCGGTCGTGAACGCGGCCGAGGTGCCCGAGAACTACGGCGGCTGGCCGGGAAAGCAGGGGCTCGAGGCGGTCGTCTTCGTCGACGCGGTGGTTTTCGACGGCGAGCCCGGCGAGTGGCGCATCATCCCCATAGAAGACCTCATGCGATCGGCGAGCAACACCCATAGGCTGTCCCTCCATTTCTCCATCCAGTACCTCCGCGAGGTGTGGCGGGGGGAGGCGATCCTCCTCGGCATACGGCCCAAGGAGATGGGTCTCGGAGAGCCGCTCTCGCCCGAGGTGGACGCGGCGACGCGCGAGGTCCGCGACGCGCTGCTCGCCGCCTCCGCCTAGTCCGTCCGCC
>JAGUZZ010000153.1:0-4104 GCA_020060525.1 bacterium
AGCTCGACGATGTTCTCGGCGTGGTCCCCGATGCGCTCGATGTCGTTCACCGAGTGGATGAGAACGGGGATCTGCTCCGCCTCGTTCTCCTCGAGCCGCTGCATCGAGATGTCGATGAGGTAGCGGGTGATCTCGGCCTGCAGGTTGTCGACCGCCTCCTCCTTACGGATCACGCGCTGGGCGTACTCCCACTTTTCCTCGAAGAAGAGGGAGAACGAATCCCGGAGCGCCGCGTCCGCGATCTGGAGCATGCGGATGATCTCCCTCTTGCTCTGCTCGAGCGCGATGGACGGGGTCTCGAGGAGGCGCCGCTCGAGGTATTTCGGCTCGAGCATCATTTGCTCCTTCCGCGGCTTGACGATCCGCGAGACGATCCGCTCGAGGACGCCCGTGAACGGAAGGAACACGATCGTGTTCGTGACGTTGAAGACGGAGTGCGCCGCCGCGATGTGCATCATGATGTTCGTGTCGGTGATGCCGCCGGGGAAGAACCCCGCGATGAGCCTCGGGTACCAGCCGTTGTACACGAAGACGAGCATGTAGCACACGCCGAGGATGTTGAACATCGTGTGCGCCCACGCGACGCGCTTCGCGCCGCAGCTCGCGCCGATCGAGGCGAGCTGAGCAGTTATCGTCGTGCCGATGTTGTCGCCGAGGATGATGGCCACGGCGGAGGGAAAATCGATGAGGCCGCGCCAGGCGAGCACCTGAACGATCGCGATCGTCGCGCTCGAGCTCTGGAGCAGCATCGTGAGCACGGCGCCGACCAGAACGCCGAGGATCGGATACGTGCTGAAATTGATCATGGCCTCGCGGAGCGCTTCGCTCGACTGCAGCGGAGACACGGAATCCTTCATGAAGGCGAGGCCGACGAGGAGCGTCGCGAACCCGAACAGGACGCCGCCCCAGTGCTTGAAATGCGGCCGACGCGGGATCTCCTTCAGGATGAATCCGAGGCCGACGAGCGGGAGGGCGAGCTTGAAGACGTCGAAGAGCGCGACGAAGCTCACGATCCAGGCCGTCATCGTCGTTCCGATGTTCGCTCCGAAGACGACGGGGATCGCCTGATGGAGCGTCATGAGCCCGGCGTTGACGAACCCCACGAGCATCACGGTGAGAGCGCTCGAGCTTTGGATGAGCGCCGTGACGCCCAGACCGACGAGCAGCGCCGTTATTTTCCGCTTCGTGAGCAGACCGAGAATGTTCTTGAGGCGGTCGCTCGAAACCTTGCGCAGGCTCTCCGACATCATCCGGATGCCGAAGAAAAAGAAGCCGAGTCCGCCGATGAGCGCGAAGATATTTTGATAGTTCAAGCGGACATCCTCTCGCGGTTGAGCTCCGCGCCGCGATACGGCGCGGGGTTCCCATTATATGAAATCGGTTGACGCTTTGTCAAACGCGCGGCTATACTTTTTTCAGGATCGTCGCCGGAACGCATGACGCGGGGAGAGTTCGTGCGCGCAGCATCGCTGATCGTCCTCATCGCCGCCGCGGCAGCAGCCGCGGCGCCGCTGCATTCACTCCCCGCGCCTCAGGGCGCGCTCGTCGATTATTTCGTCGTCCAGTATCCGTCCGTCTCGCCGAACGGGGACGGAATCCGCGACAGCTCGATCGTGCGCGTCGGCGTCGCCGGCCCGTGCTCGACGCTCCTTCTCGTTCTCGCGGACGCCTCCGGCTCCCCGGTCGACACGCTCCTCGACGCGGCGGACGTCCCCCCGGGCGTCGTGACCGCGATCTGGACGGGGAGGGACGGCGGCGGCTCGGCGCTCCCCGAGGGGGCCTACCGCCTCATGCTCGCCGCTTCCGCCGGGCCGCTCATCGAGGAGCACGAACGGGCCGCGATCGTCGATCTCACGGCGCCACTCGCCCGCATCGAGCGGATCGAGCCGGGGATATACGCGCCCGGCGTCCCCGGAACCGCGGACACGGCGCTCATCTACTGCTCCGTCGAGAGGTACGGCCCCGGCGACACTCTCGCCATGACGATCCTCAATCCGGCGAACGGCGCGGAGCGGCGTTCGGTCCCGATCGCGGGGGACGGACTCTACCGGGCCGCGTGGGCCGCCGCGTCGACCGCGATGGACGGCGTATACCGGATCGCGATCGTCGCGGCCGACGAGGGGGGCAACGCCAGCGTCGACACGGCGGCCCTCGACGTCGATACGAAAGGCCCCGAGCAGTCGTTCATCGAGCCTCCCCCGAGCTACACGAACGTCCCGCCCTCGGTTCTGCGGGGGCGCGCGTACGACCGCAACGGCGCGCGGGGTCTCGAGCTCGTCTGGCGCGGGGGCGCGCCCTTTCCGCCCGACAGCGTCTGGGCGTCGGGGGACACGCTCTTCTGGCGTTTCGACGTCGCCGACAGCCTCCTCGAGGGCGGCTCCTATCGCGAGGCGAGGTACGTTCTCGCCGTGTCGTGCTCGGACATGTTCGCGGGAAGCAAGCACCGCACGCGGATAGAGACGACGTTCGATCTCGATCTCACGGCGCCGGCCGCGCCGGTCCTCGCGCAGCCCGCCTCTCCGGCCCGCGAGCCCTCGGTCGTCGTCCGCGGAACGGCGGATTGGCCGGGGACGAAATACGTGTACGTCACCCGGACGGCCGCGACGGACACGACGATCCGCTACGAGCCCTTCGGCGCGTCGTTCGCCGTCGCGATGCCGCTGCGCCGGGGAACGAACGTCCTCCGGGCGACGGCCGAAGACCCCGCGGGCAACGAAAGCTCGCTCTCGAACGCGGTGACGGTGATCTACGAGCCGGCGAACGCCGTCTCGTGGCCGGAGGCGCTCCGCGGACCGGACGTGTTCCGCGTGTACGCGGTCGAGCCGGCCCTGCAGGTCTCGGTCGACATCTACACGATCGGCGGCTCGCGCGTCGCGTCGCTTCGCGAGAACGGCCCCGCGCAGAGCTTCGCCGTCGAGTGGGACCTCACGAACGACGACGGCGAGGAGGTCCGGAACGGACCGTACCTCGCGGTGATCACCGTGCGACATCAAACGAGAACGGAAACGTACAAGGAGTTCGTGGCGGTGGTGAGATGAGAGACCCTCTGCGCCGCACCCTCTCCGCGCTCGGCGCGATCGCCGCCGCCGGCTCGATCGCCGCCTCCGCGGCGCTGGCCGGCGAGACGTCCCGCGGAGGAGCCTTCCTGCCGCTCGGATGGGACGCGAGGGGGATGAGCCTCGGCGGGGCCGCGACCGTGCTCGTCCGGGGCGAGGAGAGCGCGTACTGGAACCCCGCGAACCTCGCGTATATCGAGCGGGGAGGCGTGAGCCTCGGTATGGTCCAGCTCGTCGACGGGCTCCCGAGCCGCTACAGCACCTTCTCGGCGGGGATCGGCTTCGGCGAGGCCTCCTTCGATCCGGACAGCACGCTCCGGTCGCATCGTTTCGCCATGGCGCTGTCGATATCCCAGCTCGGACTCGAGCTCGCGGGGGGCTCCGGCTGGGACGAAACCACGCTCGGCCTCTCGGCCGCGTACGCCTTCACCTCGTACAGCTCCCTCGGCCTCACGGTGCGCGGGCTCAAGAACAAGACGGACCTCGCCGACGCCGGCGCCTCGGGGTGGGCGGTCGATCTCGGCCTGACGGAGCGGATCACCCGGCGCGTCTGGCTCGGGATCGCGGCCCGCGACGTCGCGGGCCGCGTCTCGTGGCCCGCGCGTTCGGAAACGCTCGACCCGCGCTGGAACGTCGCGATCGCCGTCACGGATCTCCCGGGACGCCTTTCGATGGAATGGGACGTCGTCCTGAAACGCGGCTCCATCGAGCGGGTGCTGGCCGGCGCCGAGATCCGCGTCTACGAGGATCTCCTCGTGCTCGCCGGCGGCCTCGACGCGCGGCTCGTCGAGGGGGAGCGCACGATTCCGAGCTTCGGGGTCGGATCCTCGTACGGCTTCGTCGAGCTTTTCGCCGGATTCAGCTTCGACCCGCTCGACGAGTTCGGACGCCGCACGCGCGTCTCCCTCGGCTTCGATTTCTGATCGATCTTCCGGACGAATATGGCTTTCAGGGCAGGGAGTTCTCGAGACGTCCGAGAAGCGCCTCCGCGCGCCCGCGCAGCTCCGCGGCCGCACCCGGGGCGAGACAGGGCGAGAGGAGATCGCGC
>JAGUZZ010000203.1:0-12552 GCA_020060525.1 bacterium
GCAAGCTCGAGGGTCTCGAGGAGCTCGCGTCCCTCGCTCCCGCGTTCTTCGCGCTCGAGGAAACCTCGGTCAAAGTGCAGCGTCTCCCGGCCCTTCTTTCGACGCTCGTCAAGGCGTCGATGGGGAGCGTGCATTACGAGGGGCCCGACCGGCGCGAGGCGTCCTATCACGGATTCCCCGAGGAGGATTCCGAGCGCCGCCGCCGAATCGAGTACGACGCGGAGATGCTCGAGATGGTCAGGGCGCGCGGCGAGGCCGCGTGCCTGAGCTACCTCTCCCCGGACGTCGATTTCATCGAGAAGCCGCCCCCGTCGCGATCGGTGATCGGGTATCCCGTCCACCGCTCGCCGGAGATTTCGGTCATCTTCATCGGCTACGACAAGATCCCCGCGAGCCCGCTCGATTCCTCGATATTCGGCGAGCACGAGCTCATGCTCCTCCGGAAAGCCGAGGAGCTCGTGTCCCCGCTCTTTCTCCGCGGGGACGTGAAGCGCGCGGGGGAGGAGGCGCTCAGCTTCGACGATCTTCTGCGTTACAACAAGCACCTCATGCTCGAGCGCATACGCGAGGAGATCGAACGCGCCGAACGGTATCACCACGGCTTCGTGCTGACCGTCGTCCGCATCAACGGGCTCGCGTCGCTCTTCGCGCGCGATCATCAGGAGGCCCTGAAGCTCATCAACGAGCTCAGCATGGTCGCCCGGCGCCAGGTCCGGAAAACGGATTTCTTCTCCTGGATGGAAACGGATCTTTTCGCCGTTCTCTCGCTCGAGCGGCACCAGCGCATGACCTATCTCGAGGACCGCCTCCGGTCGGTCATCGTCTCCGCGCTCACCGACAAGGGCCGCTTCGATTCCGCGTCCTTCTTCCCGGCGGCCGGCTACGCGCTGTTCCCCGGCGCCTCCGCCGCCGCCGCGGATCTTTTCTCCGAAGCCGTTTCGAGAATACCGGCCGGCTCCTGAGCGCGCGCCCCTCTTCCGGATTGCGGCGGCGCGCCGGCTGTGCTATCGTCACGCCTATTCACGCCGTATGCGCGGGGTGTCCGCTCCCGGGACCGGAAGCGAAAGGATCTCACGTGGCGTCCATCCGCACGCTCGATTCCGCCGTATCGTCGGTCATCGCGGCCGGCGAGGTCGTCGAACGTCCGGTGAGCGTCGTCAAGGAGCTCGTCGAGAACGCGCTCGACGCCGGGGCGACCCGCGTCGCGATCGATCTCGTCGACGGCGGCAAGGCCTCGATCCGCGTCGACGACGACGGCGCGGGAATCCCGTCGGTCGAGCTTCCCCTCGCGGCGGAGAATTTTTCCACCAGCAAGATACGGGAAGTCGACGATCTCGGCCGCGTCGAGACGCTCGGTTTCCGCGGCGAGGCGCTCGCGAGCATCCGCGCGATCAGCTCGCTCGCCATCGCGTCGCGCTCGAGGAGCGAGGAGATCGGCAGGGAGATCCGCTTTCGGGGAGCGGAGCGCTCCGGCGACGGACCGTGCGTGCGCACGCCGGGGAGCGAGGTCGTCGTCGAGCAGCTCTTTTTCAATCTGCCGGCCCGCAGAAAGTTCCTCCGCAGCGGCGCATCCGAGCTTCGCAGGATCGTCGGCGTCGTGCAGGCGTACGCGCTCGCGTACCCGGCGGTGTCCTTTCTCCTGCGCGACGGCGGGCGCGAGGTGCTCTCCTATCCCGTCTCGCGGCTCGACGACCGCGTCGATATCGTGCTCGGAAGCGAGCTTTCCGGCCGCATGGTGAAGATCGATCACGAGGACGGCGTCCTGCGCGTGTCGGGGTACGCCTCGAAACCGGATTTCACGAGATCGAACAGGTATCTGCAGTTCTTTTTCGTGAACCGTCGATTCGTGAAAGACCGCCTCCTCTCGCACGCGGTGAGTCAGGCGTACGAATCGCTCATACCGCGCAACTCCTATCCGGCGCTCGTGCTGTTCCTCTCGGTACCGCCGGGAGGGGTCGACGTGAACGTCCATCCCGCGAAGGCCGAGGTCCGTTTTCGCGACGAGTCCGAAGTCCACCGCGTCGTCCGGTCGGCGATCCGCGGGGCGCTCGGAGCCCCCCGCGAGGGATACGCCCGAACCGTCGAGACGGCGTACGGCGCGATATTCCCCGAGCGGGGTCCCTCCGGGCCGTCCGCGTCCGCGGCGATTCCGCGCGAGCTGTTCGACGACCTGGGGGAGGAGAGCGCCGGAGCACTAAGAGCCTCCGCCGGCTCGGAGATGCGCGAAGCGCCCGTGTCGCTTTTCGGCGCGGATAGACCGGCCGCGCTCTCCGCGGGCGGCCTCTACTGGCAGCTCCACCAGAGCTTCATCCTCATACAGATCCGCGGCGGTCTCGTCATCATCGACCAGCACGCGGCTCACGAGCGGATCCTCTTCGACCGCGCGCGAGCCTCGCTCGCGGGACGGGGAGCTCTCTCGCAATCGCTGCTCTTTCCCGCCGCGATAACCCTCTCGCCGGACGAGTTCGAACGGTACGAATCGCTCGGGGGAACGCTCGAATCGCTCGGCTTCGAGACCGAGCCGTTCGGCCCCCGCTCCCTTATCGTGCGCGGCATCCCCGCCGGCGTCCGGAACTGGAACGAAGGCCGGCTCCTGCAGGAGATACTCGGCGAGGGAAGAAGCGGCGTCGACGGTTTTCTGCGGAGCTTCGCCTGCCGCGCGGCGATCAAGGCGGGAACGAGGCTCTCCCCCGAGGAAATGGAGAGCCTCGCCGATCAGCTGTTCGCGACGGAGCTCCCGTACACGTGTCCGCACGGGCGGCCGACGATGCTCCGCGTCGGTCTCGCGGAGCTCGAAAGGCGGTTCGCCCGCAGCGTCTCGCCGGAACGAACATGATCACGGCCCTCGTCATCCTCGGCCCGACCGCCTGCGGCAAGAGCGCCGCGGCGATGCACGTCGCCGCCCGGTGCGACGGAGAGATCGTTTCCGTCGATTCCCGGCAGGCCTACCGCTCGCTCGATATCGGCACCGCCAAGCCCGGGGCGGAGGAGCGGCGGGCCGTTCCGCACCATCTCATCGACATCCTCGATCCGAGCGAGAAGTGCGACGCCGCCTCCTTCGCGCGCCTCGCCCACGAGGCGATACGCGCGATCGCCGGGAGAGGATCGCTCCCCGTTCTCGCGGGAGGTTCGGGGCTTTACGTCCGCGCCATCTGCGACGGGCTGTTCGACATCTCTCTTTCCCCGGCCGCCCGGGCCGCGTTCGCGATGTCCGCGAGGGACGTTTCCGACGAGGAGCTCAGGCGGCGGCTCGCCGCGGCCGATCCCGAGAGCGCCCGTCGGATCCATCCGAACGACCGCTACCGGATCGTGCGCGCCTTGGAGGTGTTCGAGCTCACCGGCATGCCGATCGGGGAGCACCTGAAGCGGAGCGCCTCCGCGCCGGATCGCGCCGGCGTGCGCTTCGTCAGGGTAGGCCTCGAGCTGCCGCGCGTCGAGCTTCACCGGCGGATCGACGCGCGGACGGCCGCGATGTTCGAACGGGGTTGGGTCGGCGAGGTGCGCGCCCTGCTCGAGGCGGGTGCGGATCCCGATTGGCCGGGGATGAAGACCCTCGGCTATCCGCAGATCGTCTCCCATCTGCTCGAGGACGTTCCGGTCGAGGAGACGGCGAAACGGATTCGCGAGCTCACGCATCAGTACGCGAAACGCCAGATCACCTGGTTCAAGAAAGAGATCGACGTCGTGTGGTTCCGCGCGGACGAGGGCACCGCCCTCGAGCGGATCGTTCACATCGCGCGCGGGGCGCGCCGGGCGAAAGGCGATTGACTTTTGGTGCGACACCTGATACCTTTCGAAGTGCGCCATAGGGAATCACGCGGGCATAGCTCAGCTGGTAGAGTATCAGCTTCCCAAGCTGAGAGTCGCGGGTTCGAATCCCGTTGCCCGCTCCATACATCCGCGAACCCCCTTCGAGCGTCCGCTTGAGGGGGGTTTTTATCGAGCAGCCATGCCGGTTCGCATTCTTCGAGTCGAGGGAAGCTCCGGATTCTTCCGTGCGGGGGACGAGATCGTCTCGATCGACGGACGCCCCGTGGCGGACCAACTGGACGCGATCTTCTTCGCCTCGGGGGAGGGGCGCGCCTCGGTCGCCGTGAAGCGCGCGGGACGGACGCGGTCGCGGACGATCGCGCTCTCGGCCTTGGCCCGGGCGCGGCTCGTGTTCGAGGAGATGCGTTTCATCCGCTGCCGCAGCCGCTGCGTCTTCTGCTTCATGGATCAGATGCCTCCCGGCATGAGGCCGTCGCTCTACGAGAAAGACGACGATTACCGGCTGAGCTTTCTCTACGGCAACTTCGTCACGCTGAACGACGTGACGGACGGCGACCTCCGCCGCGTCGCCTCTCTCGGTCTCTCGCCGCTCTACGTCTCGGTGCACGCCGTCGACCGCCGCGTTCGCGAGCGGCTTTTCGGCCGGCCGATGAAGCGGGACGTCGCGAAAGATCTCAGGCGTCTCGCCCGGGCCGGCGTCACGATTCACGCCCAGATCGTGCTCGTTCCCGGCGTGAACGACGGCCGGTCGCTCGATCGCACGGTCGCCGCCCTCGGCGCGCTGTACCCGCGCTGCCGCTCCGTCGCGGTCGTCCCGGTCGGTCTGACGGCCCACAGGGCCGGGCTCCCGCGTCTTCGTCGTCCGACAGCGGCGGAGTCGCGCGCGCTCGTCCGGTGGGCGGAACGGCTCGGGGACAGGTACCGGCGGATCACGGGCGGGGAGAGCTTCGTCCATCTCGCCGACGAAATATATCTCGCCGCCGGCAGGGCGCTTCCGCCCGCCGAGCGGTACGACGGCTATCCCCAGCTCTCGAACGGAGTCGGGATGGGCCGCCTGTTCCTCGAGGAGCTCCGTCTCGACGCCTCCCGGATAGCCGGACGGGGCCTCCCCGAGCGGGCGCCGGTCGTCGTCACGGGGGATCTCGGCGCCCGGTTCATGCGGCGGTACGCCGCGCCGCTTCTCGCGCGGGAGCTTCCCGGATTCTTGCCGCGCATCCTCCGCGTGTCGAACGAGCTCTTCGGCCGCGGGGTCGGCGTGAGCGGATTGCTCTCCGGCCGCGACATCATCCGCGCGGCGAAGAGGGCTCGGACCGGCGCGCGATGTCTCGTCGTTCCGCCGAACGCCCTCGATCACGCGGGGCGATTCCTCGACGATCTGCGTCCTGAGGACGTCGCGCGCGCGCTTCGGGCGCCGGTGATCGCCGCGCGCCGGACGTTCCTCGAACCGCGCGTCATACGGCGCTGCCAAGGGGGGAAACGCGCATGAAACGGCCGCCCGTCGTCGCCGTCGTCGGCAAGCCGAACTCGGGCAAATCGACCTTCTTCAACCGCGTCGTCCGGCGCCGCCGCGCGATCGCCCACGCGACGAGCGGCGTGACCCGCGACGTCATCGAAGAGGACGTCGTCTGGAACGACGTCCCGTTCACCCTCGTCGACACGGGGGGGTATTTCTTCGGGGCGCGCGACGTCATATCGCGCGGCGTCAGGGATCGCGTCCTCTCGACGGCGCGCGAGGCCTCGGTCATTCTCTTCCTCTGCGACGTCGACACCGGCCCCACCGACGAGGACGAAACCCTGCTGCGCGAGTTGCGGGACGAGAGGAGCAAGATGATCCTCGTCGTCAACAAGGTGGAGAACGACGCCGATCGCTGGAGCGCGCACGAGTTTCACCGCTTCGGCGTCGAGCCGATGTTCACGGTGAGCGCCTTGCACGGAGAGGGGGTCGGCGACGTGCTCGACGAGGTCGCCGCCCGCCTGCCGCGCCGGGCCGCTCGGCGGCGCGAGGAGCCCCTCTCGATCGCCGTCGTCGGCAAGCCGAACGTCGGAAAGAGCTCGCTCGTGAACGCGCTTCTCGGGGTGGAGAAGAACATCGTCTCGGAGATTCCCGGAACGACGCGGGATTCGACGAGCGTCGTGGTGAAGCGGGCCGGGCGCGAGTTCCTCCTCATCGACACGGCGGGGGTGAAGCGGCGGGCGCGGACGGAGCGCGGGCTCGCGGCGATCACGAGCCACCGCAGCCTTTCGAGCGCCCGCAACGCCGACGTCGTCCTCGTCATGATCGACGCGTCGGTTCCGATATCGCGCCAGGACGTTCGCGTCGCCTCCGAAGGTCATCGCGCGCGCGCGGGGATCATCATCCTCGCGAACAAGTGGGATCTCGTGGAGAAGGATTCGAAGACGGAGGCGGCCTTCGTCAAGACCCTGCGCGAATCGATGCGATTCCTGTATTACGCGCCCGTGCTGACCGTTTCCGCGCTCACGAGACTCCGCATCGACCGAATCCTCCCGCTCGCGGCGAAGGTCGGCAAGGCGCGGGAAACGCGTGTCGCGACGAGCCGCCTCAACAAGGCGATCGAAACGATCGCCGCCGCGACGCCGCCGGGATACTATGCGGGCGGCGCGGGAAAGATATACTACGCGACCCAAACGGGCGTGAAACCTCCTACCTTCACCCTTTTTGTCAACAAAGCGGCCTATTTTCCAAGATCTTATATACGTTACATGAACAATCAGCTCAGAAAATTGTTTACCTTCGAAGGCACCGTGGTTACAATCTCCCTCAAGTCGAAGGAGAGGTGATCGTGGCCCTCCCGTGGAACATCGTGATCGTCGTCGCGGCGAGCTATCTCGTCGGCTCGATCCCCGCGAGCTACATCGCGGGGCGGTGGCTCCGCGGCATCGATCTGCGCGAGCACGGAAGCGGAAATCTCGGGGCGGCGAACGCGTTCCGGGTTCTCGGATTCGGGGCGGCCGTCCCCGTGCTGCTCTTCGACATCGGGAAGGGTTTCGCGGCGGTGTTCCTCATGCCGGAATTCTTCGGAGGCGGGACGGCGCTCGCGCTGCTCGCCGCGCTCGCGGTCGTGCTCGGCCACAACTACTCTCTCTTCGTGAGGTTCTCCGGGGGAAAGGGCGTCGGGACCACGGCGGGGGCCTTCCTCGCGCTCGCGCCGGCCGCGACCGCGATGTGTTTCGCCCTCTGGATCGCGACCCTGCTCGTCACGAGGATCGTTTCCGTCGCGAGCATCGCGGGGGCGGCGTTTCTGCCCCTCTCGATCGTGATCGCCGACCGGGCGTTCGGCCTGCGGACTCATTACGCGGTTACCTTGCTCGCGTGCGCCGTCGCGCTCATCGTCATCGTCAAGCACCGCTCGAACATCTCCCGCCTTCGCGCGGGAACGGAAAAGAGGCTGTTTTGAGAGGGGAGGCGCGGCGGAAACTCGCGAAGCGAAGCGGCGTGCGCGCCGCCGTGCTCGGCGCGGGAAGCTGGGGGACGACGCTCGCCGTTCTCCTCGACGAGAACGGGCACGACGTCGCGCTCTGGGAGTACTTCCCGGAGCTCGCCGCGACGATCCGGCGCGACGGAGAAAACCGCCGCTTCCTGCCGGGCGTGCCCGTCCCCTCGACGATCCGCATCACGAGCGATCTCGCCGAGGCGCTCGACGGAGCGACGCGGGTCGTTTTCGTCACGCCGAGCCATACGGTGCGCCCGGTCGCACGCGCCGCCGCCGCGAGCGGCGCCCTCGACCGGAAAGCGATCGTCATAAACGCCGCGAAGGGCCTCGAGGAAAAAACGCTCTGCCGCATGAGCGAGGTGCTCGCGCAGGAGCTGCCGACGCCGAAGCGGCGCATCGTCGGCCTCCTCGGACCGAGCCACGCCGAAGAGGTGAGCAGGCGGATCCCGACGGCCATCACCGTCGCGGGGACGAACGAGGAGGTTCTCGGCGAGATCCAGCGGTTTTTCATGAACGGGTATTTCCGCGTCTATACGAACACCGATCTCGTCGGCGTCGAGCTCGGCGTGTCCCTCAAGAACACGATCGCGATAGCGGCGGGCATTTGCGACGGGCTCGGCTTCGGGGACAACACGAAGGCGGCCCTCATCACGCGGGGTCTCGCGGAGATGAAGCGCCTCGCGTGCCGCATGGGAGGGAAGGAGGAGACGCTGAGCGGGCTCGCGGGCGTCGGCGACCTCATCGTCACCTGCATGAGCCGCCACAGCCGCAACCGCCACGTCGGGGAGGAGATCGGGAGGGGAAAGAAGCTTCCGCAGGTCCTCGCGGGGATGGTCATGGTGGCGGAGGGCGTCAAAACGACGAGAGCGGCGGTGAAGCTCGCCTCCCGCGTCGGCATCGAGCTGCCGATAGCGGAGCAGGTGCACCGCGTGCTCTTCCGCGGAAAGGATCCCCGGCGCGCGATAAAGGATCTCATGATCCGGAAGGCGAAAAAGGAGATGTAACGGACCGGCTCCGTCCGCGGATCGAGCCGCGGCCGGCGCCCGTGGGAGAAGCGCTTATGGCGAAAGCGACGCAGAAGCTGTATTACTCGATCGGGGAGGTGAGCGACCTCCTCAAGGTGAAACCGCACGTGCTGAGGTACTGGGAATCGCAGTTCCCCGCGCTCAATCCGAAGAAGAACCGCGCCGGCAACCGGACGTACCGTCTGCGCGAGATCAAGCTGCTCATGGCGATCCAGAACCTTCTCTACGACAAGAAGTTCACGATCGACGGCGCCCGGCGCAAGCTTCGCGAGTACAACAACGATCCGCAGGTCGCCGCGGAGCAGCTCAGCATACCGTTCGCAGATCCCGACAGGCGGCGCGTTCTCCTCTCGCTGCGGAAGGACCTCGTTCGGCTTCGGGAGCTCGTCGAAGCGCTCTGAGAGCCCGCTCGAGCCGCTCGAACGGGTCCGCGTGCGCCTGAGAAGCCGTCCGAAGGCACTTTTCCCTTGTTTCCAGCGGATTAACAGTGATATTGTAGTTCGCGGTCGGGGCGTGGCGCAGCCTGGTAGCGCACTAGCATGGGGGGCTAGGGGTCGCTGGTTCAAATCCAGTCGCCCCGACCATTTTTTTATGCACGCATGATATCCTACCTCTTATACCGGTCGGCTTCGGCGCTCCTTCGCATCGTTCCCTCCCGCTGCGCCGCCCCGCTCGCCGCCGCCGTCGCCGCCCTGTTCTACGCGGCGAAACCCCGCATCCGGCGAAACGTCGCGAGGAACCGCGAGCGCCTCGGGCTCGGGCGGCGAGGCACGTGGGCGGTTTTCAGGAATTTCTCCCGGGCCGTGGCCGATTTCCTCCGCCTCTCGCATCTTCGGCGCGACGAGCTGATGTCGCGCTGCGCCATCCGCGGCACCGGGCATCTCGACGCGGCGCTCGCGGCGGGAAAAGGAGCGATCCTTTTCGGGCCCCATCTCGGTCCGTGGGAGCTCGGCGGGGCCTACCTCGCGACCCTCGGCTACCGGATCAACACGACGGCGCTCGAGCATCCGTCGAAGCGCGTGACGCGTTATTTCAGCGCGAAGCGCGCGTCATGGGGGATCGTCGACTATCCGTCGCGCACGTGCGCGACGAGCTTCATGCGGGCGCTCGCCCACGGGGAGCCCGTCGTGCTGCTCGTCGACCGGCATTTCTCGAAACGGGGCGTCAGAGCGCGTTTTCTCGGCGAAGAGACGCTCGTGCCGGGAGGACACGTCGTTCTCGCGCTGCGATCGGGAGCTCCGCTCCTGCCGTGCTGCTCGTTCTATACGGACGACGGTCGGATCGAGGGAGTCATCGGCGCGCCGGTCGAGACGGGGCATCCGCCGGGGCCGGTCGAAGCGGTCGTCTCCGCGTGTCTCGATCGCATCGAGGAGTTCGTGCGCGAGCATCCCGACCAATGGTTCGCCTTCGATCATGTCTGGATGGAGGGGGATGATGTTTGAGGATATCGCGGCGGTCGTCCCCGCTTACAACGCGGGACGCCATATCGAAGGGGTGATCCGCGGGCTTCTGCGGCACGTGCCCGCGCGCAACGTCGTCGTCGTCGACGACGGATCGGGCGACGACACCGCCTCCGTCGCCGCGTCGACCGGCGCCGCTGTCCTTCGCCATCCGGTGAACCGGGGGAAGGGGGCGGCGCTGCGAACGGGGTTCGGGGCGGCGCTCGCCATGCCGGGAATCTCGGCGATCGTCATGCTCGACGCCGACGGGCAGCACGATCCCGACGAGGTGCCGCGCTTCGCGGAGGCGTTCGCCGCGGGGGCGGGGGAGCTCGTCATCGGCGACCGTATGCGGGTGACGGGCTCGATGCCGCGGCTCCGCGTTTTCACGAACCGGTTCACCTCCGCCGTGATCAGCCTGATCGCGAAGCAGCGCGTGCCCGACACGCAGAACGGCTACCGGCTCGCCGGATGCGCGCTCCTGCGCCGCGTCGAGCTCTCCTCCGAACGCTACGAGATCGAGAGCGAGCTCATCGTCAAGGCGAGCAGGGCCGGCGCCCGCATCGCGTCGATACCGGTCAGCACGATCTACGGCAGCGAGCGGAGCGCGATCCATCCCGTGCGCGACACGCTGCGATTCTTCTCGCTGGTCTTCCGGAGCTTTTTTTGGTAGCGTGTATTCTTTGGGCCTCGCGTGGGAGCGGAGAACGGCATGAGCGCGGATCCCGTGATACTTCTCACGAACGACGACGGCATCGCCGCGGAGGGGCTGCGATCGCTCGAGGGCGCTCTCGAGCGGCTCGGGCGCATCGTCATCGTCGCGCCGGAGCTCGAGCAAAGCGCGTCGAGCCACGCGATAACGCTGGACAAGCCGCTTCGCATCAAGGAGTTCGCGCGGAACCGCTATACCGTTTCGGGAACGCCGACCGACTGCGTCCTCGCCGCGGTGCACGGCATACTCGAGGAAAAACCCGATCTCATCGTATCGGGGATCAACCACGGGCCGAACATGGGCGAGGACGTCCACTATTCGGGCACGGTCGCGGCGGCCCTGGAGGGATGCATCCTCGGGATCACCGCGATGGCGGTGTCGCTCGTATCGTGGACGCCCCAGCGTTTCGACGGGGCTGCCGAGGCGGCCGAAGTGCTCGCCCGGCGGCTCCTCGCCGCCCGGGGAGGCCGCGCGGCCCTGTGGAACGTCAACGTCCCCGCCGTCCCTCCGGGGGAGATCAAGGGGATCCGCGTCACGAAGCTCGGCTCGCGCGTCTACAACGACATCATCGTTCGGAAGAAGGACCCCCGCGGCAAGGAGTACTTCTGGATCGGCGGGGGAGAGCCGGGCTGGAGCACGGAGGAGAACAGCGATTTCGCGGCCGTGAGCTCGGGTTTCGTATCGGTGACGCCGCTCCGCATCGATCTCACGGACTATCAGGGCATGCAGGCGATCGAGGTGCTCGCGAACGCATGGAAAACGGACCGGATTACCGGATAGCCCGCCGCCGGATGGTGGCGGAGCAGCTGATCCCCCGCGGGATCGTCGACGAGCGCGTCATCGACGCGTTCCTCGCCGTTCCGCGGCACGCGTTCGTGGATCCCGCGCTCGGCGTGCGCGCCTACGACGATTGCTCGTTCCCGATCGGCTACGAGCAGACGATCTCCCAGCCCTACACGATCGCTTTCGCGGTGCAGGCGCTGGCCGTCGAGCGAGGCAGCCGCGTTCTCGAGATCGGGACCGGTTCGGGCTATCAAACGGCGATCCTCGCGCGCCTCGCGCGGGACGTCTTCTCGATCGAGCGCATCGAACCGCTCCTCGCGAAGGCGCAGCAAGCGCTCGCCGGCGCGACGGAGGGGAGCATCCGGGTCAAGCTCGGAGACGGATCGCTCGGCTGGAAGAGCTACGCGCCGTTCGACCGCATCATCGTCTCCGCGTCGATGTCCGGCCGGCCGGAGCTGCTGCTCGAGCAACTCGCCGAGGGCGGCCGTCTCATCGCGCCGATCGGCGAGAGCGCGGAGTTTCTCGTTCTTTTCACGCGCGAGAACGGCGTGACGACCGAGCGGCGCATCGCGCGCTGCGCGTTCGTGCCGCTCATGAGGGGGGACGCCTAGTGCCGCCGCTCTTCGCGCTCGCGGTCGCTTCGCAGCGCCTCCTGACCTTTCTCTACGCGATGACGCCGATCGGCGAGCTCAGGCTGGCGATACCCTACGCGGTCTTCGCGGCGAAGCTGCCGTGGCAGGAGGCCGTGCCGATCGCGATCCTGGGCAATTTCGTGCCGGTCGTGCCGATTCTCCTCTTTCTCGAATTTTTCTCCCAGCGCCTCATGCGCTACCCGTTCTGGAACCGCGTCCTCACGTGGGCCTTCAACCGCACGAAGCGGCGAAGCGCGATTATCGAGCGTTTCGAGGCGGCCGGGCTCGTTCTGTTCGTCGGCATCCCGCTGCCGTTCACCGGGGCGTGGTCGGGCTGCATCGCCGCGTTTCTCTTCCGCATCCCGCTCCGAATCGCCGTGCCGTGCATCGCGCTCGGCATCCTGCTCGCGTCCGTCGTCGTGACGCTGGTCTGCTACGGGGTCATCTCGAGCGCGTTTCTCTTCGGCGCCCTCGATAAATTCCGTTGAGATATCGCCGCCGGGGTGTTATTGTATATCCCTGCCGGTCGGGGCGTAGCGCAGCCCGGTTAGCGCGCCTGGTTCGGGACCAGGAGGTCGGTGGTTCAACTCCACTCGCCCCGACCAAATTATTCTTCGAGCTTCGGGGTCGAAAACAATCGTGACAATGCGGGGGATCGGGACGAACGGCGGCGGCTGCCGGGCGAAATGTTCGCGCGCGGGCGCATGCCGCCTCGCGGCGGCGCTCCTCTGCGCCGGC
>JAGUZZ010000061.1:0-8531 GCA_020060525.1 bacterium
CGCGGGGCTCGTGGCGTTCGCGATCGGCACGGAGACCTGGGGATCGATCGTGTCGCCCGCGACCCGCTGCGGGGCGACGGGGCTCCGTCCGACGTACGGCCGCGTGAGCCGCGCGGGCGCCATGGCGCTCAGCTGGTCGATGGACAAGATCGGCCCCATCTGCCGGACGGTCGAGGATTGCGCGATCGTCTTCGACGCGATCCGCGGCCCCGACGGCGCCGATCGAACGGTCCTCGACGTTCCGTTCGTCTACACGCCGAAGGTCGATCTCGGAACGATCCGCGTCGGCTACCTGAAATCCGCCTTCGACGAGGACTACGAAGGCAGGGCGAACGATCTCGCCTCGCTCGAGCGACTCCGCGCCCTCGGCGCGGAGCTCGTGCCGGTCGAGCTTCCCGACTATCCGGTGTATTCGATCTCGTTCATTCTGAGCGCCGAGGCGGCGGCCGCGTTCGACGAGCTCACGCGCTCCGGACGCGACAGCCTCATGGTGCGGCAGGTCCGGAACGCCTGGCCGAACGTCTTCCGGGCCTCGCGCTTCATCCCCGCGGTCGAGTATATACAGGCGAACCGGATCCGCCGCCTCGTCGTCGAGGAGATGGAGAGCCTCGGCGTCGACGTCTGGGTGTCGCCCGCGTTCGAAGGGAGCAACCTCCTGCTCACGAACCTCACCGGGCACCCCTGCGTCGTGCTTCCGAACGGCTTCGACGCGAAGGGGAGCCCGACGAGCATCACCTTCATGGGGAGGCTGTTCGGCGAGGGCGTTCTTCTCGCCGTCGCCAAGGCGTATCAGGACGCGGCCGGTTTTCATCTCGTGCATCCGCCGCTCTTCGAGTAGGCGAGGGGAGATTCGCATGGGATCCGTGATCGAGGCGAAAGCGAC
This sequence comes from bacterium, assembly GCA_020060525.1. Classification (GTDB taxonomy): domain Bacteria; phylum Krumholzibacteriota; class Krumholzibacteriia; order Krumholzibacteriales; family Krumholzibacteriaceae; genus SSS58A. The sequence continues at coordinate 884 of JAGUZZ010000061.1, forward strand.
GCTCGAGGGGAAGCTGCGTTTTTCCGTTCGGACCGGTTCCGGACGGGTCGTCGTCGTCGACTACCCTCCGCCGCTCGGCGAGGGCGAGGGCCTCATGCCGAGCGAAGCGCTGCTCGCGAGCCTCGCCGCGTGCGCCGGGCAGGTCGTCGTATCGCTTCTCCGGAAAATGGATCAGCGGATCGAGTCGGTCGAGGTCCGGGCGGCGGGGGAACGCCGCGACGAGCACCCCACGGTGTTCAATGGGATCGAGATCGAGTTCCTGCTTTCGGGGAGAAACGTCGATCCCGCCATGGTGGAAAAGGCGATCGCCCTCGCGGGGGAGAAGTACTCCCCCGTCTGGGCGATGCTCCGGGCGTCCGTTCCGATACGGTCCTCGTACCGGATCGTGTAGGGCTCAGCGGTCTCTCTCTTCGAACCACTTCCATTCGTCCTCGTCCTCCGGGAGGCGACGGGACTCATCCCGGATCTCGAGGAGTCTCTCGCACAAGTCGTCGGGGAGCTTCTTCCCGTTCAGGTAGCAGCCGTCCTTTCGGATTCTGATCGTCAGGTGGTTCTTCGAATCGACGACGATCCAGGGCTCGAGAGCGAGGCGCTTGGCGTCGAGCGCGCCGAGCCGGGCGATGTAGAAATCGCGCGCGAGCGCGGCCGTTTCGGTTTCCCTGTTCTTCAGCTCCTCCATGACCTCCTTCAGCGCCTCGATCTTCTCCTCGTTCGTGCGGCGCCTCGACTCGATGATCCGCTCGAGTTCTTCGAGGTGCGGGCGAATCTCGTCGATCTCCCGCGCGCCGAGCGCCTCGTCGAGACGAAGGCGGTACTTCGGGAAGTCCTCCTCCGAGACGATCTTTCCCTTGTCGATCACCGAGACGAGATCGCGGCCGTCCTTCCCGTATGTGAGGATGATCACGTCCTTCGAATGCTTCCCCGAATTGCGGATGCGGATCTCGCGGAGCGTGTCCCTGGCCGCTTGGCGCTCTTCGTCGGAGCTCTGCGCCCTCGCCGGGGTTTCCGCGGCGGCGATCATGCAGACGGCCGCGGCCAGAATAGCCAGTTTCTTCATGTCGGATCCTCCTTACGACGGTGCCGTATAAACGATACGCGCGCGGAACGTCGAGCGGCGCGAAAAGCCCTGAAATACCCGTCGCGCGGCATGAACGGGGGCGAACCGGACGCGATCCGGATTGGAGGGCGTGGAACGGCGTTTCGTGCCCGAAACGGCCCCGTTCGTGACGGCGCCGAGATGGACTGAAACCAAACGGCCGGAATCGCGTTTAATCAATCAGGAACGCCTGGGGAAGACCGTCCGCCCGGAAGGGGATCGTTTATGAGGCGACATATCGAAACAGCCGTTCTCGCCGCGGCGTTCGCCGCCGTTTTTCTCGCCGTCGTCTACCGCCCGGACCGCCCCGTCTTCATGGGGGAGTTCAACAACATCGACGGCAGCGTCTATTGGGCGGCGATCGCGCGCGCCGCCGCCGCCTTCGCCGTCTTCGGCGCCGTGAGCCTCGTCTACGTCGGCCGTTTTCTCGGCGACAAGCGGATAGCGGCGTTCGCGGCGGCGAGTCTGCTCACCGCGCTCGCCGCGACGGCCGTCGTGTTCGCGGTCGATCGCGGTCTGCTTCAACTCTACAACCTGCCGACGGGACCGAACGAGATATCGGACAAGATGATGGCCTATCCGATGCGGGAGACGCGAGGCGCGGCCGCGGCGCCGGTCGTTCTGATCGCCCTCGGGCTCGGGATCCTGTACGGACTCAGCCGCGACTGGGTCCTCACGTTCCGGAACCGGCGCGAGCTCGCCCTCGAAAAGGTTCGGGCCGACGCCGCGTTCCTGCGATCCCAGATCAACCCGCACTTCTTTTTCAACTCGCTCAACAACATCTTCGCGATCACCCAGCGCAACGGCGACGGCGAAGCCGGCGACGCTATCGTCAAGCTCTCCGAGCTCGTGCGCTATATGATCTACGAGGGCAACGTCGACCGGATCGCGCTCGCCCGGGAGATCGAGACGATCGAAAACTTCGTCGACGTGTGCCGCCTCAAGTTCGCGCGCGAGGACGACGTCGACATCGCCGTGACCAAGGAGGGAAGGATCAACGGGAGCGAGATCGCCCCGCTCCTTCTTCTGCCGTTCGTCGAGAACGCGGTCAAGCACGGCATCGACAGCAAGGGCCGCGACTGGGTGCGCGTATCCGCCCGGGTGGACGAAGGGCTCCTGCGGTTCCGCGTCGACAACTCGAAATGCGGCGCGCGCGAGACGGTGCGCCGCCACTCGGGAGTGGGGCTCGAGAACGTCAAGCGGCGCCTCGAGCTCCTCTATCCGCGCCGGCACGAGCTCTCGGTCACGGATGCGGACGAGGAGTACCGCGTCGATCTCGCCCTCGATCTGGAGGAATGAACGAATGCTCCGATGCGTGGTCGTCGACGACGAGGCCGGAGCCGTCGAGGTGCTCCGCGGCTACATCGAGCGCACGCCCGGACTCGCGGCGGCGGCTTCGTTCCGGAGCGCGGTCGACGCGCAGGCGTGGCTCTCGACCCACGAAGCGGATCTCGCGTTTCTCGACGTCGACATGCCGGATCTCGGCGGGCTCGAGCTCGCCGGGCTCGTCGACCGCCGGCGCACCGCGGTCGTGTTCTGCACGGCGTACGCGCAGTACGCCGCCGAAAGCTACGAGCGCGACGCGGTCGATTACCTCCTGAAACCGGTCGCCTTCGAGCGCTTCCTCAGGGCGGTCGCGAAGGTCCTCGCCCGGCGCGACGGATTCGCGCCCTCCCCGCCGGAGCGCGGCGGCCCGGCCCCGCGCGAGCTGTTCGTGAAGAGCGGCGCCAAGATCCACCGGCTCGATCCGCGCTCGATCCTGTGGATCGAGAAGGACGGCCATTACGTCGTGTTCCACACCGCGTCCTCTGAGCTCGTCTCGCGCATGAACATGGAAGAGCTTCTCGAGAGCCTTCCCGCCCCCGATTTCGTCCGCGTGCACAAATCCTACGTCGTCGCCGTCGACAAGATCGACACGATCGACCGCGACTTCGTCGAGATAGCCGGGCGCGACATCCCGATAGGGGAGAGCTTCCGGAACGCGCTGCTGCGGCGCGTCCGCACCGCGGGCGATTGAGGTTCACACGTCCCCGAACATCGGCTACAATGGCGGCTCCCGGGATCCGGCCGGCGGACGAGTTCCGCCGCGCGCCGCTTCCGGCGAACGACCCTTCAAGGAGGTCCCCGCATGATACGCGAGATCACTCTCAAGGAGCTCGACGCCGCGCGTTTCATAGACGAGCAGGTCGCCGCCGTCAAGGCGGCCGTCGGAGACGGCACGGCGATCAACGCCCTCTCGGGGGGCGTCGATTCCTCCGTCGTCACGATGCTCGGCCACCGCGCCCTCGGCGCGAGGCTCCGGACGATCTTCGTGCAGAACGGCATCATGCGCGAGGGTGAGCCCGAGCGCGTCTCGGCGCTGTTCCGGAAGCTCGGCGTCGAGGTCGAGGTCGTCGACGCCGCCGACGAGTTCTTCGCGGCCCTCCGGGGCCTCGTCGATCCCGAGGAAAAGCGCGAGGCGATCACGCAGACGTTCTATAAAAAGGTCTTCGGCCGCGTCGTCCGCGAGAGCGGCGCGAAGCACCTGCTTCAGGGGACCATCCTCACGGACGTCGACGAGACGGTCGCCGGGATCAAACGGCAGCACAACGTGTTCGAGCAGCTCGGCATCGATCCCGAGAAGGCGTTCGGCTACAAGATCGTCGAGCCGCTCATCCGGCTCCGCAAGGACGGCGTGCGCGCCGTCGGCCGGGCCCTCGGTCTTCCCGAGGAGCTCTTCGCGCGGATTCCGTTCCCGGGCCCCGCGCTCGCGGCCCGCGTCATCGGGGAGGCGACGCCCGAAAGGATCGCCCTCGCGCGGAAGGCGACCGCCGTCGTCGAGCGGATCCTCGGGGGCGCCGCGGTGTTCCAGTACCTGGCGATCCTTCACGGGGACCGCGTGACGGGCATGCGCGACGGAAAGCGCGATTACGGGCATCAGATCGAGATCCGCTGCTGGGACAGCGTCGACGCGCGCGTCGCGTCGCCGACCAAGCTCCCGTGGGATACGCTCGAGACGCTCTCCGCGGAGATCCTTCGCGAGGTGCCGGGGGTCGTGAGCGTCACCTACAACATCGCCCCCAAGCCCCCCTCGACGATCGAGGCGGTGTAGACGGGCAATCGCCCGGGCGGACGATCGGCCCTTGACTCGGATCGCGCCGTCGCTTATTATATCGATGGTCGATATATAGAGGATTGATATAATAAGCGGCCGAAGCGGCGAGGTTGTCGGGAATGGCCGGTTTCGAGCGCCTCGAGGCGCAGAATCTGACGAAAAACTTCAACGAAGCGCTCATCCTCGCGATCCTCGCGCGGGGCGAGATGCACGGCTACCAGATCGCCCTCGAGATGGAGGAGCGCAGCGGCGGACTGTTCCGCTTCAACCACGGCACCCTCTACCCGATCCTCCACAAGCTCGAAAAGGAGAAAACGATAGCGGGCGTTTGGCGGCCCGAGGGCCCGAAAAAGAAGCGCAAGCTCTACACGCTGACCCGCAGGGGACGCAGGTATCTCGACTGGCAGGCGTCGGAATGGCGAAGGTTCATGGAAACGTTCTTGTCGATTATCGAGGAGGGTGAGTCATGAGCCGGTTTCGCGAGCTACTCAGGGAGGCGAACGCAAAACTCGATCTCCCGCAGCCGGAGAGATCCCGGATCCTGCTCGAGATCGCGGCCGATATGGAGGATCTGTACGCTCTCTACCGGGAACGAGGAGCGAGCGAAGAGGAGGCGGTCGCGCGGGCGGTCGAGAAGTTCGCCCTCTCGGACGAAGCGCTCGCCGATCTCGTCCGCGTGCACCGGACCGCTCTTCAGAGGCTGCTCGGAGGCGTCTCCGATCAAGCGCGGACGCGATGGGAGCGGATCCTCGTGGCCTTCGTCGTCTGCTTCGCCCTCGCCGCCTCGGGGCGCCCGCTGCTGGCGACGCGGCTCGTCGATCAGGCGAACGCGTTCCTGTGGCCCGTCGCGGCGTTCGGAGCGGCGGTGCTTGTCCTCGCGGCGTATCACGCCGTCCGCCTCTATATCCCGCGGACGCGCGGCGGAGCGAGCTCGCGGGGCGGAATCCATTGGATTCTCGCCCTCGGGACGGCGAGCATCGCCGCCGGTTTCGCCGGATCCGCCGCGGAGCTCTACCGGGAGACGCTCCGGAGCGCGGCGGGCGCGGGCGCCGGTCTCGCCCGATTCGTCGGCTGGGCGCTCGGCGCCTCGGCCACGCTCATCGCGAGCATGCTCGTGGCGATCGTCGCCGCGGTGATATGGTTCTTGTTCATGAACAAGGTGAAGCGTATCGAGATCGCGGAAGCTTCGTGGCTCATCGACTGAGCGCCGCGGCTTCCGCGAAGAAGGAGTGAATGAAGATGTTGTACTTCATACGAAGCATGGGTCCGTTCGGGATCCTCGAGATCGTTCTCCTCGCCGTGATCGCGGTTCTCGCGGTCAAGAAATCGATCGATCTGTTCGGCCGCGGGGATCTCGACGCGGCGGAGCTCGAGAAGGGCCTTCATGCCATCCTGTTCTGGGGCGTTATCGCTCTCGTCGCGGGCGTGCTCGGTCAAGTGAGCGGCATCTACAGGGCGCTCAACGTCATCATTCGCGCAACCGAGATCGATCCGAAGATCGTCGCCATGGGGTTCGCCGAGTCGTTCACGACGACCATATTCGGCCTCGCGCTGTTCCTCGTCTCCGCCGTCGTCTGGTTCATCCTTTTCGCGAGGTACAAACGGCTCGCGGCGGCCGCGTCGTAATCGACGTGCATGGCGTCGCCGGGGCGCGCCGCGCCCCGGCCGCGCTTATCGCATCGAGTATCGATTCGAATCGAAACAGGAGGCCCCCTATGAAACGGCATTCGTCTCTCGCCGGCGCCGCGGCGCTCGGCCTCATCCTCGCCGGTTCGTTTCCGGTCTTATCCGCGGGCGTGACGCCCTTCTGGAAAACGATACGCCCCGGTCCCTTCGGAGTCGGTTACGCCGTGTATCACGAACGGGACGAGACCCGGGCGTACCGGCCGGCCGACGATCGATCCGCAACCGACGTTCAGCCGCCCCGGGCGCGGCCGATTCAGATTTCCGTCTGGTATCCGGCGCTTCCGGTCGATGACGCCGAACCGCTTGACCTCGTCGAATACTCGTACGCGGCGCTCTCGCAGTTCGACGCCTCTCGAGAGGGAGCCGTTCCGCTGGAGGTTTTCGTCGCGCGGACGAAGGAAGCGCTCGCGCGCGGCGGAGCGGACGAACGCTCGATCGACGAGATGCTCCGAGCGCCGGCGGTCGCGGTCGCCGGAGCGCCTCCGGCGGCCGGCCCGTTTCCGTGTATCGTGTACGGGACGGGGTACGAATCATCGGCGTGGGAAAACTTCGTTTTATGCGAATATCTCGCGAGCAACGGCTTCATCGTGGCTTCGAGCCCGTCCTTCGGAGCGAACGGCGTGCGTATGACGGACGCGTTCCAGGATCTCGAGGCGAAGGTGCGGGACCACGAGTTCGTGATCGCCTTCGCGAAGAGGTTGCCCGGAGCGGACGCCTCGCGCATCGGCGCCGTCGGATGGAGCTACGGCGGTTTATCCACGGCGATCCTCGCCATGCGCGGCCGTTTCGTGGACGCCGTCGCGTGCCTCGACGGTTCGATGGCCTATCCGGCCGGCCGGGCCGCGGCGGAGCGGCATCCCGACTATCGGCCCGCGGCGCTCGAGATCCCGTTTCTGTACTGTTCGCGAAAGGACGCGGAGCGCGCGGACTTCGGATTCTTCGACGAGCTCGTTCACGCCGATCGCTTGCTCGTCGAATTCGCGGGGCTGGCGCACGAGGATTTCGCGGCACGGCCTATCGTGTCCGATCTCTGCCTCGGCGGGAAAGCGGCGCCGCGGGACGCGGCGCGGGCGATTGCGGGATACGAGGAGATGTGTCGATTCACCCTCGCCTTTTTCCGGGCGACTCTCCTGGGAGATTCAACGTCAGCCGGTTTTGACGCGGGAAAGACGTCCGGCGGCGCGGCGGTCGTTCGGCGCGGGAAGGCCCTCCAGGAACAAGGCGGCGGCGAGCGGGCGAACGCGCCGGATCCCGCGGCCGGCGCGGGATTCGAGCGTTTCGCAGGCGAATACGAGGCCGAGGGGATCGTCGCGCGGATCGAGATCGACGGCCGGCGCCTCAGCTTCCGCGTGCCGGGGGCGGCCCCGCACGAGTACGTGCACGAGCGGGGAAGAACCTTCCGCCACGCGAAATACGGGGATTTCACGCTCGTGTTCCTCGTGGGGACCGACGGAGCGGTCACGGGCGCCGTATCCCATCAGGGGTACGCCGATTTCGTTCTCAAACGCCGATAGCGGCCGAGCCGGCGGGCATATCCGCCGGTTGGGCAATCCGTTGACCGTTTTCTATCAATGTGTTAGCTTATGGCGATTCCGCGCGCCGCCGAAGCAAAAGGAGAGGTGTTGCTCGAAAAGGTATTCAATCCGAACGACGTGGATAAAAAGTGGTCCTCCGCGTGGCGCGAGGCCCGCGCCTTCGTCGCCGACGCCGGCTCTGCCTCGCCCGCGTTTACGATCGTCCTGCCTCCCCCGAATATCACGGGATCGCTCACC
>JAGUZZ010000228.1:0-6334 GCA_020060525.1 bacterium
GCCCCGGCGCGCGAGGATCGACGCAGCGCAGACGCCGAGCATGAACAGCATGACCGCGAGGTGCGCGACGTGCGTGTACGCGGCCGCGAGGGAGGCCGCGGCCGCGAGCGCGAGAAGGCTTCGCCGCCCGGTGGAGAGCCACGAGAGGCCGAAGGCGAGAAAGGCGACGTACGGCGCCCTGCCGAAGAGATACCCTCCGCCCGTCGAGACGAGGGAGAGCTTCGCGAACCCGCCGTCGAGGAAGAATACCGCGAGCGCCGCCGCGAGGAGCCCGATCCACGAGCTTCCGAACAGCAGACCCCCCGCGGCGTACGCGGCGACCAGCAGAAAGGTCGAACCGACGAGCGAAACGTACGGCCATATCGCCGCGGCGTCGCGCCCGCCCGAGAGCGCCGTGATTGCGCCCCAGAGCGCGTGCGCCATCCCCTTGCGTAGGTCGCGGGTGAGGAGTCCGCTCTCGGCGTAGTAGAACCGCTCCGGAAACGCCTCGTGCGTTCGCGCGATCGTTCGTATGTAGGCGATGTGATCCGCCGAGTCCGCCGTGTAGATGAGCGGATCGCCGGCGCCGAGGATGAGCGCGCATACGGCGGCGAGGAGGAGAACGAAGAGGATCGCCGGCGCGCGGCCGCGGCCCGCGGCCGCCGAGCAGGCGGTGTCGGTCGCCGCGACACCCGGTGATTCCGTACGGCGCCTCGCGACCGAGAGCAGGACGACGACAAGCGGCATCGCTATCCGAATGAGCGTGACGTCGAGACGCAGCAGCGCGAACGCGAGCAGTACGACGAATGCCGCCGCCATCCCGAGCGCGAAGGAGGCGAGAACGAGCGCCGCCCCCCGAACCTCCGGCGCGACGCGTCGCGCGATGAGCCAGCCGGGAACGAGCACGAGGTAGACGAAGAAGAAGAGGAAGAGGATCCCGCGCGAGGGGCAGAGCGCCGGGAAGAAGCTGAGAACGACGAAAAGCGCCGTGAGGGCGAGCGGAAGCGCGCCGAGAGGATCGAGTTTTCTTTCCGCGTTTCTCAATGCCGGCCCTTCTCCGAACGCCGCTTCAATCTATCTCTTGTCCGGGCGCTTGTGAAGAATTAAAATGCGCCCTGCGGCGCCCCGGTGCGCGGCTTGCATCTATCGTACCGTTTCGCGGGAAGGAAGGCGGCGTATGGCTGGATTCACGTGCGTATTCGGAGACCGCTTCGCGAAGGCCTCCGCCGCGGCGCTCTTTCCGGCGATCGATCCCTTCGGCATCGACGAGCGAAAGGAGCTTCGCGCGGGCCGGGGTTTCATGGCGGTCTCGGCGCGCCGCAACACGCCGCTCGCGAACGCCGTCTGGCACGAGGGAGACGGATTCGCGGCATGCTTCGCGGGCGACTACGCGGACGGGGCCGAGATCCCGTGGTCCTCGCTCGTCGACGTGCTGCGCCGCGGGAGGCCCGGCGATTTCCCCGAGATGAGCGGGCTGTTCGCCTTCGTCTTCTTCGACGCGGCGAACGAGGCGCTGTACGTCGCGAGCGACCTCTATTCCTTCTTCCCGGTCTTCTACTGTCTCGAGGGCGGCTCGGCGATCGTTTCGACCGCCGCCGCCTCGTTCCCCCGCGCCGGGGATTTCGCGTTCAATCCCGACTGGCTCTACGAGTACCTCTTCTTCAGCTTCCCCGTCGGATCGACGGGGATCTGGAAGGGCGTGCGCCGCATGCCCCCGGCGACCGTTCTGCGCCACGATCTGCGATCGGGAGAGACGACGCTCACGCGCTACGGAGCGGGGTTCCGCCGCGCGCCGAAGCTCCTCGAGGGACGCGAGGCCCTCGAGCGCGCGTTCGCCGTTTTCGACGAGCGGATGCCGCGGTACTTCGCCGGGACGGGGGAGTTCGCCCACGCCCTCTCGGGAGGGTACGACACGCGCACCGTGCTCGCGTTCGTGCCGCAGGAGCGGGAAAGGGATCTCTTCGCCTACACGTACGGTCGCGAGGGGAGCGGCGATATCCTCGAATCCCGCATGGTCGCCCGGCGGCTCGGCCTGCGGCACGCCGAGATATACTTCGACGAAACGTACGAGGCCCGTCTCCCGGAGCTCGCCCGCGAGACGGTCCGGCTCGCCGGCGGCCTCGAGAACATCAACCGCGCCTATCTCCTTCACGTCTACCGGACGATCACGGAGGGAGGGACGCGGCGGCCGTTCGTGCTGAGCGGTATCGGCGCCGACGCGATCTTCCGCGGGCACGTCCCGACGCCGAACGGGCTCTCCTACGACATGGACCGCTCGTACCGGACGGGGGGCATCTCGATCGACGCCGCGTTCTTCAAGAAGGTCTTCGGCCCGCGCTTCGACGAGTTCTACGCCTGCGCCGAGCGCGGCATGAACTGGATGGTCGAAACCTACGGCCCGTTCGGCCCCGTCGAGAACTACTTCGCCTACGAGATCTACGAGGGTCTCCCGCGGTATTTCAACGGCGAGCTCTCGATCGCGAACCATTTCACCTCCTTCCGTATTCCTTTCGTTGATCCGGAGATCATGCGCCTCGCCTGCGAGATCGAGTACAGCCTCTTCACGCTCTGGCGATTCATCAACGACGACAAGTACAAGGAAAGCCGGCTGCAGGCCTCGCTCATGGCGCGGCATCCGAAGCTCGGCCGCGTGAGGCTGCAGGGGCTGCCGCTCTCGGCGTTCACGTGCGGCAGCAAGCCGCGCCACGATCTCATGCGGATCCTCTACAAGGGCCCGGCGAAGCTCGCCGCGCGGGCGCGCCGCCGCGCGAAACCGAGCCTCGAGAACTGGGCGCGCTGGTACGAGACCGTTCTCCGCGACGAGCTCGACCGCCGCCTCTCGCCGGACTCGCGCGTCAGCCGCTGGGTGACGCCCGCGTTCGTCACCGAGATGCGAGGCGCGAACAACATGCACTGGCTCAAGATCGTCGCCACTCTCGACGTCGCCCTCGAGCTCGCGGAGAACGGCTGGCAACTTCAGTAATCAGTTGACAGGCTTGCGGTTCCTCGCGTTTAATCTTCCCGTATATCAGGGTTATCCGCGACGAGACTGCATTCCTTCCAAGGAGGAGGCATGGAAGAGAGCAAAGGTTCGCGCAGACTGCCGCCGAACGCGTACCGGGCGCTCGGCCCCGGCGAGACGTACCAGCCGTACGTCCCCGCGAGCTCGAATGTCCCCGAGGTGACGGTGCGAAGCGTCATGATCGGCCTCGTCATGGCCGCCGTTTTCACCGCCGCCGCGGCCTATCTCGGCCTCAAGATCGGTCAGGTCTTCGAAGCGGCCATCCCGATCGCGATCCTCGCCGTCGGCATGGCCGGCATGTTCGCCCGCCGGAGCACGATCTCGGAGAACGTGATCATCCAGTCGATCGGCGCGGCCTCGGGAACCGTGGTCGCGGGGATGATCTTCACGCTGCCGGGGCTCTTCATCCTCGGGCTCGACGTGCGCTTCTATCAGACCTTCCTCGCGGCGCTCCTCGGCGGTTTTCTCGGCATCGTATTCCTCGTGCCGCTCCGTCGCTACTTCGTGAAGGAGCAGCACGGCCTGCTGCCCTTCCCCGAGGGGACGGCGATCGCCGAGGTGCTCGTGACGGGCGAAGGGGGAGGGGAGCAGGCCAAGGTGCTCGTCAAGGCCGCGATAATCGGCGGCGTCTACGATTTCTGCGTGGCGACCTTCGGGCTCTGGCGCGAGGTCGTCTCGACGCGCGTCGTGCCGGCGCTCGCCTCGGTCGCGGACAGCGCGAAGCTCGTCGCCAAGATCAACGTCGGCGCCGCGGTGACGGGCCTCGGCTACATCATCGGGCTCAAGTACTCCTCGATCATCGTGGCGGGAAGCATGGTCTCGTGGCTCGTGCTCATCCCGGCGATCTGGTACTTCGGCCGCCACCTCGGCGTGCCGGTCGGGAGCGCGGACGTTCCCGTCTCGCAGATGGCCGCCGAGGACATCTTCACGAACTACGTGCGGCACATCGGCATCGGCGGGATCGCGATGGCGGGGATCATCGGCATTCTCAAGTCGTCGAAGATCATCGTCTCGGCGTTCTCCGTCGGATTCAAGGAGATGTTCGCGAAGAAGGCCGCCGGCGCGGGAGCGGCGGTCGAGCGGACCGACCGCGACATGAAGATGTCGAACGTGATCATCATCCTCGTCGCCACGCTCTTCGCGATCTTCCTCTTCTTCGGCCTCGGCGTCGTCGACACGTGGGGCTTCGCGGGGATCGCGCTCGCCGTCGTCGCCGTTATAAGTTTCCTCTTCACGACCGTTTCAGCGCGCGCCATCGCCATCGTCGGCGTGAACCCCGTCTCGGGAATGACGCTGATGACGCTCATCCTCTCGAGCGTCATCCTCGTGAAATCGGGTCTCCGCGGGGACGCGGGGATGCTCTCGGCGCTCATCATCGGCGGCGTCGTCTGCACGGCGCTCGCGACGGCGGGCGCCTTCATCAGCGATCTCAAGGTCGGTTACTGGCTCGGGACGACCCCGCGGAACCAGGAGCGGCTCAAGTTCGTCGGCATCCTCGTCGCGGCCCTCTGCGTGACCGGCGTGTTGATCCTTCTCAACAGGGTGTACGGGTTCACCGGGCCGAAGGCGCTCGCCGCGCCGCAAGCGAACGCGATGGCCGCCGTCATCAAGGCGCTCATGGCGGACACGACCGCGCCGTGGTTCCTCTACCTCGCGGGCGTTTTCATGGCGATCACCCTCGAGCTCATCAAGGTGCCGCCGCTCCCGTTCGCGCTCGGGATGTATCTCCCGATCCAGCTCAACACGCCGATGCTCGCGGGCGGCTTCATTGCGCACCTCGTCGCGACGCGGAGCAAAAACGACGAGGTCAACACGCGCCGGCGAGAGAGGGGTACGCTCATCGCCTCCGGGTTCATCGCGGGCGGCGCCCTCATGGGGGTCGTGAGCGCGCTCATCGCGCTCCCCGGCTGGAACGAGAAGCTCAACACGGGGATCGCCGAGCGGCCCGTCGGCGAGGTGATCGCCATCGTGGCGTTCCTCGCGCTCTGTTTCTACCTGTTCTACGGCGCGAAGCGGGGCTCCTCCGACGGGCCCGCGAAAGGGTAACGCGCCCCGGCCCCGGCGGCCAGGATGAACGCATGAAACGGCTCATCGCGCGGATCGTCTTCGCGATCGACCGCCGCCTTCCGCGCGCCCGCGTCGGCGGCAGGGGATCGGACGAGGCCTATTCCCTCTGGGAGTACCGCACGGGGAAGGGGCTGCTCGAGGAGTACGGCGGCCTCATCGGCCCGCTCGAGGGGAAGCTCCTTCTCGACGTCGGCTGCGGATTCGGCGGCAAGACGCTCGCCTATGCGGAGGCTGGAGCCCGCGTCGTCGGCGTGGATCTCTCGACGGCGTGCGTCGCGGGCTCCCGGGCGTTCGCGGGGAGCGGGCCCGCGGGGGCGCCGTCCTTCGTCGCGGGGGACGCGCGGCGGCTCCCGTTCGCGGACGGCGTCTTCGACGCGATCGTCGCGAACGACTCGCTCGAGCATTTCTCCGATCCGCTCGTCGTGCTCATGGAGTTCGAGCGCGCGCTTCGGCCGGGCGGGAGGCTCGCGCTCTTCTTCACGCCGTGGGGCTCGCCGCTCGGATCGCATCTCTACGATTACATCCGCACGCCGTGGTGCCACCTCATATATCCCGAGTGGCTCATCCGCGAGCTCCTCGTCCTTTCGCTCGCCGCGCGGGGCGAGGCCGATCCGCCTTCGCGCATGCGGGAGCTCATGCGCGAGTACCGCACGGAGCTCAACCGAATCTCCGTCGCGGGCTACCGCCGCGTCATGAAACGCGTGAAGCGGCTCTCGGTCGTCCGCGAGGAACGGCGGCCGCCGAAGTTCCGCGCGCTCGCGCCCCTCGCCCGCCTCCCGCTCGTGGGCGAGCTTTTCACGGGGACCGTCGTTTCGATCGCCGTCAAGAAGCCGTAGGACGGCATTCAACTTGACGCGGCGGGCGCGGTGTGGTATTGCTTGCGCGCCGCCGTCGACGGAGCGATGCGGCGGCGAGGATATATATATGAAACGAACCATCGCATACGCCCTCGCGGCGCTCGCGCTCGTCTCCTCCTGCAGCTCCGATCCCGAGGGGCCCGTCATGGAGCGGTTCCTCGACGACGGCACCTACGGGGTCAAGGCGGGGGAGACGCGCCGCGTCGTCATCCCGGCGAGCGGGACGACGGTGGGCGTGCCTCAGGGGATCGGCACGGCCCGTCTCCTCGTTCTCGGCAGGGTCCGCGGGCTCGAATACCGGGCCGTTCTCCTGAAATTCGATTTCACGCGCTCCGCCGCCGATTCCGCCAAAACCGTCGCGTCGGCGCGGCTGCGGCTGCCCGTGCAGGCCGTTTCCCCCGAGGACGCC
>JAGUZZ010000085.1:0-8839 GCA_020060525.1 bacterium
GCCCGGAGACGGCGCGCGAGCCTGTTCGACCGCTCGTCGAGCTCGCGGTAGGTGTAGCGGCGGTCGTTGAGCGCGACCGCCGTCGCCTCGGGCGCCAGCGACGCCCGCTCCGCGAAGAGCCCATGAATCGTCTTGCCCCGGGGGTAGTCCGCCGCCGTCTCGTTCCACTCGACGACGACGCGCCGCCGCTCCTTCTCGGAAAGCATGGGGAGCTCGCCGACCGCGCGGTCGGGATTCGCGGCCATCTCGACGAGCAGAGTCCGGAAATGCCCGAGCATCGCGTCGATGGCGGCTTCGTCGAAAAGAGCGAGGTCGTAGTCGACGACGATGCGAAGCTCCGGCTCCTCGTAGATGTCGAGGCCGATTGGAACGTTCGTTTGATGCCGCACGTCCCATTCTCGCTTGAGAAAATCGCCGCCGAAGGAATCGAGCAATGCGTTCCACGGCTTGCTTTCATAATTCATGAGACTCTCGAAGAGCGGCATTCCCGCCGGCACGTCGCTCCATCTCTGAATCCGGGCGAGAGGGCTGTGCTCGTACGCTCGCGTCGATACGTGCTGCGCGCGGAGCTCCTTCAGGAAATCGACGAGCGGCTTCTTCTCGTCGAGGCGCGCTCTGACCGGCAGCGTGTTGATGAACATGCCTATGATCTCCGCGGCGCCATCTATCGGCACGCCGCGGCATCCGCGAACGGATGCGAATACGACGTCGCTCGAGCTGCTGTAGCGGCCGAGGATGATCGCCCACGCAGCCTGAAAGCAGGTATAGAGCGTGCAGCCGTTTCTCTTCGCGAACGACTTGAGCTTCGGTTTGACATCGAATGGAAGCACGATGTCGCGTTTTCCGAACGAGCCGCGCGCCTTCTCGAGCCGGCTCGGATCGTGTGCGACTGAAATCGAGACCGGCGTTTTGAATCCGGAGAGCAGATCTCGCCAGAATCTCTCGGCGGCGCCGACATCCTGCGTTCTCAGCCATTCGATATAAGCACGGTACGGCCGCGGCGAGCTCAGAGACGGCGCTCTGCCCGCGAGAGACGCCTCATAGATCTCGAAGACTTCCTTCAGGATCATCGCGCACGAGTACGCGTCGAGGAGGAGATGATGCAGAGGCCAGACGAGAACCGTTTCCGCATCCGAAAAAAGGAACACCGCGACGCGTATGAGCGGCGGCTTCGCGATGTCAAATCCCCGCTGCCTATCGTCTTTGAGATGCCGATCGAGCCGATCCTCTTGCCGCAGCCGCGGCAGATCCCGCACATCCTCGACAAAGAACTCCAGATCGGCCGATTCGTGGACGTCCTGCAAGGGCTCATCGAGGCCTTCCCAGCGAAACGCGGTTCGCAGAATCGAGTGCCGCGCGACGACTTCGTTCCACGCTTTGCGGAAGGGCTCGATCTCGATCGGATGATGCATCCGGCAGATGATCTGAGTGATGTCGATCCCGGAGTTCGGCGCGTAGAGCGCGTTGAAGAGCATCCCCTCCTGCAGCGGCGAAAGGGGATACGACTCGACCACGGCGTTCATCCCGGAGCGCACCTCCTCGCGGGCGCGCCTCGAGCGGCATGCCCGCGGATGTCGATGACATGGACCCGCTTCGCCGATCCCCTGGCACCGTGGAATCGCGGCGCGGGTTGATGATCCCCGTAGGCGAGAGAGCGAGAGAGAAGAAGGCGAGACTCAGAGAACGATCTGCTCGAGCTCGAGATAGACGCCCGAAGCGTCGAACACCGCTTTGCGGACCTTCGCTATGAGAGCGATAATGTCCGCCGCGGTGGCGCCGCCGGCGTTCACGATGAAGTTCGCGTGCAGATCGCTCACGCGAGCGCCGCCCACCCGCAGACCCTTACAGCCGGAAGCCTCGATGAGGCGCCCGGCATAGTCCCCTTGGGGCCTGCGGAATACGCTTCCTGCGTTGGGCTCGGGCGGATACTTCCGCTCGCGCTCGAGAATGCGAGCCTCTATCTGTCGAAGGGAATCCTTCGGATTCCCGCGGGAGAGAGCGAACTCAACCGACAGTACGAGCCAATCCTCGCCGAGAAAAACACTGTGCCGATACGCGAAGGAAAGCTCGACTCCGGCGAACGTTCGGCGCTTGCCGCTCGGCGACAGCACCTCGACGCTTCTCACGAACCGCGCGATTTCCGCCTCTTTCGCGCCTGCGTTCATGACGACGGCGCCGCCGACGGAGCCCGGGATCCCCGCGAGCGGCTCGAGCCCCGAGAGACCCCGCTTCGCGGCCCATGTCGCGAGATCGTTGAGGCGCATGGAGCTCGAAACCCGCGCTCGATATCCTCCGAGAGACCTCGGCGCGGCTGCCGGCCCGCTCATCTTGAGAACGATCCCGGCGAGCCCCATGTCCGGCGGGATGAGATTCGTGCCGTTTCCGATGATCGCGAGTGGAATGCCATGCCGGCGGGCGAAGCGATAAAGCCTAGCGGACTCGTCGATCGATCGCGGCACGACCAGCGCTTCCGCTTTTCCTCCGACCCTGTAGCTCGCATGGTTTGCGAGCGGCTCGGAAAAGAGCACGGAACCGCGGGTGAGAGCTCGGACTTTTTCGAGCGACTTGGCCTCCATGATCCGCCTAGCTCGTCGCAAGTTACAGCGTTAACCGGCTCGATCGGAGCAGGCTCGTCCGGCGACTTGCCGGAATAGCTTTCAATTATAGCGGTTTTTAATGCCGGAGGCAACATGCATTGACGGCTATGGTTACGTTGAAGAATGATCCGGTTGAATGCAGTTGCGAGGAGGCCGCGATGTGCGTTACGATACGCCCGCGCATGGGTACGCCGGCTTCGATACGGGTCGTCATCGCCGCGCTTTTCGTAAGCGCGCTTTCGCTGTTCGTGCCCTTCCCCGCGCCCCTTCGCGCCGCCGCGGGGATGCTGCTCGCCTTCGTCCTCCCGGGGCTCGTTTTTCTGCTGCTCGCCGGGATTCGCCGCCCGGCGGGGCTCCACAGGCTCGTCGCCGCGCCGGTGCTCTCCCCCGTCGTTCTCGGCGTGCTCGTGCTCGCCGTTCACGCGGCCGTCGGCTCGTTCGAATCGAGCGTCACGATCTCCGTCCTCGTGCTCGAGGCGCTCCTCGCGATCGCGCTCCTGCGAACGGGAGGAGACGATTCGGCCACCCCGTCGCTTCGAGCCGTTGCGCTCCCTCTCTCGATCCTCTTCGGCGGCATCGTCGCCGCGTGCTACCTCCTCAATCCGGGGCTTCTCATGCGCTCCGACGCCTGGTATCACGCCTCCGTCGCGAGCGAGATACTCGACCGGGGGATCCCGCCGCTCGAGCCGTGGCTCCCGGACGTTCCGATCAGGTACATGTGGATCTACCATCTCTTCGTCGCCTCGACGATGAGACTCGCCGGCGTCGGCGTCTTCGCCGCCCTCGGCGCCTTCAACGTCGCCGCGGCGTTCGTCTTCCCGTGGCTCGCTGCCCGGATGGTCCTCTTCTTCGCGAAGGACCGCAAAAGCGCGTTCGCGATCGCCCTCGTCGTCGTCGCGGGGCTGCAATCGGCGGCGTGGGTGTTCTTTCCGCTCGGCTTCGCCCGCGCCTTCATCGGAGAGACGCGCGGCGCGGAAGAGCTCGCGCGGATGATCCGCCACGTCGATCTCGACAGTTTCCGCGTCATCTACTTCCTGAGCCCCTTCGAGGAGATGAGCGGCGTCGGCAACTACATGGTGAACCTCGCCGACAAGTACCTCACGATCACCGCGTTCGGATTCGCCCTCAACGTGTTCCTCCTCGCGTTCCTCACGGCGCTCTCGGCCGGTCTGCGCGGCAGGCTATCGGCGCGCGTCGCCGTTCTCGCCTTCGCGCTCGCGCTCGAGGCGCTGCTCTTTCACGCGATCGTCGGGATGGCGCTCGTTCTCTCGCTCGTCGGATCCGGCATCCTCATGGCCGCGGCCGGACGGCTGCGCTTCCGCGACGGCGTCTCCGCGACGCACTCGATCGGACTGCCCGTCGCCGCGATCGCCGCCGCGCTCTGCGGTCTCCCGTATATATACTCCCTCACGGCGGGCGGTTCGTCGGGCGGCGACGCGGGAACGCTGCACCTCGGCATACGGAACGCCGTGACGATCGCCCTTCCCCTCGTGCTGCTCTGGAAGATCTCCTTTCGGGCCTTCCGCGATCTCTGGGCGATGGAGACCGAGCAGGTCCGGATCGCGGCGGCGTGGATAGCGAGCCTCGCCGCGCTCTGCCTCTTCGCGAATCTCCCGACGCGGAACGAATCGAAGCTCCTCTATCCGTTCTTTCTTCTCCTGTCGCCCTTCGTCGCGGGCCGGCTCTTCGACGCGATACGCGCCGCGACGGGCGGACGGCGGGCGGTTATCGTCGCGTGGGCGGTGATCCTTTTCGCCGTTCCGTTCGTCCTCACCATTCGGGGATTCGCGCTCGACCGCCCCACGAACCCGGTCGAAGCGCGCCGGGCGGCAGTCACGGGAGACGACCAAGCGCTCTTCGATTGGATCGCCGCCAACACGCCGGCCGAAACCGCGATCCTCGAGAACAACATCTACAACATGATGCCGATTCGCGCGCACAGGAGGAATTTCTTTCCCGATCCCGGCACGGTGAACGTCTTGGGTTATGGAGGCGCCAAGGTCGAAGCGTATCGAACCGCGCGCGACGCTCTCTTCTCGCCGGAGCCGTCGGTCGACGAGGCTATCAAAGCGCTTCAGGGCGCCGGCGCTCCGGTGCTCGTTCTCCTATGGCGCGAGGATCTCGAAGAGCGGCCCTATCTTCTCGAGCGCTTCGACGCGCTCGCGGGCTGGTTCGAGCCCGTCTATCGAAACGCGGAGGTCCGGGCGTACGCGCTGCGGATCGATCGCGCGCACGACACGAGAAAGGAAGATTCTCCATGATCACGGAAAAGATCTCGCAGGCGGCGGGGATACTCGCCGAGGAAGGCATCGACCTCTGGCTCACCTTCGTTCGCGAGAGCGAGGTGAACGGCGATCCCGTCCTCGACCTCGTTCTCGGAGCGAACTGCACGTGGCATTCGGCGTTCATGATCCCGGCGCGGGGCCGCGCTGTCGCGATCGTCGGGAGCCTCGACGAGTCCCGCATCCGCGAAACCGGCGGGTACGACGTCGTGGGATACAAGCAATCGATCAAGGAGCCGCTCCTCGAGCAGCTCCGGAAATACGATCCCAAGACGATCGCGCTCAACTTCTCGGAGAACGCCGTCATGGCGGACGGTCTGAGCCACGGGCTCTACCTGAGCCTTCTGCGCTACCTCGAGGGCACGCCGTACGCGGGCCGCCTCGCGAGCTCCGAGAACGTCGTCGCGAAGCTGAGAGGCCGCAAGAGCCCGGACGAGATCCGCCGGATCCGCGCCGCGGTCGAGCTCGCCGAGCGGATATTCGAGCGGGCCTCAGAGATCATGAAACCGGGGCTCACGGAGAAGGACGTCGCCTCCTTCATACTCGGCGAGGTGGACCGCGAAGGGGTCGAAACGGCGTGGGAGCGCGAGCTCTGCCCGTCGGTCTTCACGGGACCCGAGTCGGCCGGCGCGCACGCGGGACCGACGGACCGGCGGGTCGAGAAGGGGCACATCCTCAACATCGATTTCGGGGTGAAGGTCGAAAGCTACGTCTCGGATCTCCAGCGCACGTGGTACTTCCTGCGCGACGGGGAGACGAAGGCGCCGGCCGAGGTCCTCCGTGCCTTCGAAACGATCCGCGACGCGATCGCCCTCGCCGCCGAGAGGATCAAGCCGGGGATGGAGGGGCGCGCCGTGGACGCGATCGCCCGCGGCTACATCACGGACCGCGGTTACGAGGAGTTCCCGCATGCCCTCGGCCATCAGGTCGGACGGCACGCGCACGACGGCTCGGGGCTTCTCTGCCCCGTCTGGGAGCGCTACGGCAACCTCCCCTACCTCGAGATCGAGGAGACGCAGGTCTACACCCTCGAGCCGCGGATCACCGTTCCGGGTTACGGGATCGCGACGATGGAGGAGATCGTCGTCGTGCGGCCGGACGGCGGCGAGTTCCTCTCGCACCCGCAGCGGGAGCTCTACCTCGTCGGCTGAAAAGAACCGCGGTCGCGCCGGCAGGGTATCATTTATGCAACGAGAAGCCTTCGGCCATGAGAAATCCTGATTCCATACCCGTGAACGGCGAGCGGCTCGATCGGATCCGCCGCCGCCTTCCTCTGTCGAAGGCCGCTATCCTTCTTTTCATAGCGGGGGCGGGCGCGCTCCTCGGCAGCCAGATCGTCAATCCCGCGAAGCGCGTGATCGAGGCGGTCGCGGGATTGCTCCTCACCTACGTCATCTGGAACAGCCCCGCCGTCAACGCCCTGTGGATATTGCTCGTCATCTACCCGTTTCCGTTCGCCATCGCGATCGGGCATTCGACCTTCGTATTCGTCATCGTGGTTTTTCTCGTCTACCTCGTCCGGGTCTCGGCGAAACTCGCGACGTTTCGCCTCGACCGCAGGTTCAATCTGCCGATCGCGTTCTTCGTCATGTCGTACGCGATCTCCTTCTACAATATCTCGCTCGAGCCTTATACGCTGCGCTTCGCCCTCGTGCACACGGGGAACGTGCTCGCGTCGATCCTTCTCTTCTACATGATCATCAACTTCGTCGACACGGAGGAGCGCCTCGAGAAGACGATGCGCGTCATGATGATCGCCGCGGCCGCCGTGATCGCCTTCACCGTCCTCGAGATGCTCTTCCCCGGCCGCACGCTCATCCCCGGGTGGCTCTACACGAAGCACAAGGCGCAGCTCGTCATGAAAGGGGTCCGCGTCGGCGGGCCGTTCAAGGACTACGAGCTCGTCGCCGAGTTCTTCGCGATGAACGCCCCGATCATCTTTTTCATGATGAGCCGCGCGCGGCGTCTGCTCACGCGGAGCGTCTACGCCCTGCTTCTCGTCGCCGACATCGCCATGCTCTTTTCGACGATCACGCGAGGCGCGTTCATCAGCCTCCTGATCGGCCTCGCGTATATGGCGTGGGTGTGCCGCCGGGATCTCAACTTCGTGCGTCTCGCCGCCCTCGTCTCGGGCTTCGTCGCGCTCATCCTCGTCATCGATTTTCTCGTGGCGCGGTACACGATCTCGGGCTCGCTGTTCGGCCGCATGCTCCAGACGACGTTCGAATCGGGCCTCGTGCCCGAGAACCGCGCCGCCTCGTGGAGCGGCGCGGTCGCGAGAGGTTTCGAGCATCCGATCATCGGCCACGGCCCCGGGTGGGACTTCTCGAAAGGACTCGGCACGGGACTCTGGCCTCATAACGCCTACCTCTTCTATTTCAACATCACGGGGCTCTTCGGGCTCCTCGCGTTTCTCTTCGTTCTCTGGCGGCTCTGGCGCGCGAGCGCGATCGCCTTCGGGAGCTCGATCATGCGCTCCTCGTACCCGGAGGCGCTCCTCCTCGTCCTCAACGTGTCGTTCGTGATCTTCGCGGTCGACCAGATCAAGATCGACTACCCGAGGAACGACATCTACATGTACTTCGTGTGGATCATCTTCGGACTCATCGCGGCCGCGTCCGGCGTCGTGCAAAGAGAACGGGCCCGGCTGAAGCCGGGCCCGTCTCGATGATCCCCGTGCCGCCGCGCGCCGGGCGGAATCGCTCGCCGCGCGCGAACCGGCGTCTTATTTCAAGAGATACACGCCGTTCCGGATGAGGGTCTTCCGGCCCGCCGTGAGCGTCACCTTTTCGACGAGACCGTCGAAGTGGAACTTGCTCTTGTTCTTTCCGAGGCCGTAGCTGTCCCCGATCGCGAAGTGGACCGTGCCGAAGGCCTTCTCCGCCTCGAGCATGTTCTTGCAGATCTTGGCGCCCTTGTTCGTTCCGATGCCGAACTCGCCGACGACCCGGCCGGTGGGATCGCTCCCGATCCCCTTCATGATCTCCTCGATCCCCTTGCCGCGCCAGCTCACGAGGACGCCCTTCTTGAAGATCATCTCCCCGCGGCCGATCTTGTCGTCGATGAGGCTCACGACGATCCGGCCGGTGAAGGTGCTCTCGACCGGCGCTGTGTAGCACTCGCCGGCCGGCAGGTTGCCGTGCTTGCCCGGCTTGCTGATGTCGCCGTTGTCGTTCTCCCACTTCCGGCCCTTGACGCTGAACGTGATGTCCGTGCCGAGACGGTTCGTGACCCGCACCTCCGGGCAGTCCTTCATGAAGCGCATGACCTTGCGCGTGAGGGCGTCCATCTTCGAGAAGTCGATGTTGACGAGCCGCTCCATCATGTCGACCGTGATCCCGGGCATCATGCAGATGCGGCCGAACTTGGAGCCGTTCGCCACCATGAAG
Source organism: bacterium (assembly GCA_020060525.1). Classification (GTDB taxonomy): domain Bacteria; phylum Krumholzibacteriota; class Krumholzibacteriia; order Krumholzibacteriales; family Krumholzibacteriaceae; genus SSS58A. The sequence continues at coordinate 8,269 of JAGUZZ010000085.1, forward strand.
CCGCGGAACGGCTTCTCCTCGACGCGCGCGTCGAGCATGTACATCGTGACGTTCGCCTGCTCGATCATCGTCTTGAAGGTCGAGGTCGGCCCGGTGATCGGACGGAGCGTCTCGGTCATGAGGTAGGTCGTGACCTCGGCTCCCTGCTTCTTCGCCCAGAAGGCGAGCGCTTCGGCGACCGGCATCTTCTGCTTGTCGGTGACGAGGAGCAGTTTCTCGCCCTTCTTGACCTTGAGCGACCCGACGATCGCCTGCTTGCCCGCGCTGTACAGCTTGTTCATCGCGCCTCCTTCGCATCGTTCGTCGAAACGGACCGTGCCGCGCGGGACGACGCCGCGCGCAAGTATTCCGGAGGAGCAAGGGTACCCCACGCGGCCGCTGAGCGCAAGAAATGACTTGAAGGGCGCGGGCTACCGCACGAGGACGAGCTTCCTCGCGAACGATTTCCCCCCGACCTCGAGCCGCGCGAGATAGACGCCGGCCGCGGCCGGAGCGCCGTTCGCGGCGCGCCCGTTCCACGAGGCCGTGTAGACGCCCGGCGGCATCTCCCGGTCCACGAGGACGGCCACGC
>JAGUZZ010000088.1:0-6854 GCA_020060525.1 bacterium
CGGCGCACGCGGCGAGCCGCGCTCCGGCGGCGCCTTTCGCGCGGATGCGGCGGTTGCGGCCCGAGGACGGCGATATTCGATTCAATTCAAGCATTTTAATACCTATATGGCTTAATATAGCCCGTGCCCGGAGCGAATTCAAGAGGGATCGTTCCGGCCGCGCTACCGGAAGATGACTCTGATGAGGATCGCGACCGGCACGATGACGATCAGGAGCGGCGCGAGCACCGGCAGCACGATCGCGAGCAGCAGGACGCCGACGAGCCCGACGATCCCCGCCGCGAGAAGACCGGTCCCGGTGAGGGCGAGGACGACGACGAACGCGGCGAGGAGCACCCCCCCGACGATTCCGAGCACCGCGAGGGCGACGCCGCCGAGGACGCCGAAGAGACCGTGGATGCCGGGCATGAGGATCGCGGCGAGGATTATGAGCGCGCTGAGAAAGAGGATCGTTCGCACCATGATTCGACCTCCCGAAAAACGGGTTCATTGTGCGCCGAATAGGGTATAATCGCAAGCCTGATTCCGGGCCGCCGCGCGGCGGCCTCGGGGCATCGGGGCCCAACAGCAAGGCGACACGGCGGAAGGTGGTCGATGGAGACATTTCAAGAGCAGCCGGCCGGCGCGGGCGTTCTCCCCGGCGTCGCCGAAAAGCCGCGCATCGCGTACTTCTCGATGGAGATCGGCATCGACGAGGACATCCCGGCCTACAGCGGCGGGCTCGGGATACTCGCCGGCGATACGCTGAAATCCTGCGCCGATCTCCGCGTTCCCATCGTCGGCGTGACCCTTCTCTCGGAAAACGGATATTTCTATCAGCGGATAGATCGCGACGGCAATCAGGTCGAGATGCCGATCAACTTCGACATCGAGCATCATCTCGCGCTCTCGCCGGCGAGAACGAGCGTCTCGGTCGAGGGCCGCGAGGTTCGCATCCGCGTCTGGCGCTACGCGCTGAAGGGGGTCGGCGGGCACGTCGTCCCCGTGTTGTTCCTCGACACGAACCTCGAGGAGAACGGCGAGTGGGACCGCACGCTCACGAAGCATCTCTACGGCGGGGACAGGCGGTACCGGCTCGCGCAGGAGATCGTGCTCGGCGTCGGCGGCGTCCGGGCGCTTCAGGCGCTCGGGTACGACACGATCGAGAAGTACCACATGAACGAAGGGCACGCGGCGACGCTCGTGCTCGAGCTCCTGAAACAGCTCGGCGACATAGACCGCGTGCGGCGGCTGTGCGTCTTCACGACGCACACGCCCGTCGCGGCGGGGCACGATCAGTTCGATCTCGCCTTCGCCCGGCCGATGCTCGGGGATCTGCTGCCGGAGGCGCATCTCGGGGACGTCACCTACGAGGGCAGGCTCAACATGACGCGGCTCGCCCTGTATTTCAGCCGTCACGTGAACGGGGTCGCGAAGAAGCACAGCGAGGTGTCGCGGCACATGTTCCCCGGGTACACGATCGACTCGATCACGAACGGCGTGCACTCGGCGACGTGGACGTCGGAGCCGTTCAAGCGGCTCTTCGACGCGCATATGCCCGGATGGCGCTCCGACCCGTACATCCTCCGCTCCGCGTTCGGCATCGCGAAGCGGGATATCTGGGCGGCCCACGTAGAGGCGAAGCGGGCCCTCGTCGATTTCGTGAACGGGCGGCTGAACGCGGGGATGACGGACGAGGATTTCACGATCGGGTACGCGAGACGGCAGACCGCTTACAAGCGGCCGGACCTGCTCATCTCCGACATGACGCTGCTGCGCGCGATCGCCGAGCGCGCGGGCCCGATTCAGATCATTTACGCGGGAAAGGCCCATCCGAAGGACGAGCCGGGGAAGGACGCGATCCGAAGGATCGTCGAAGCCTCGAAGAAGAGCGGAGGAAAGCTCAAGATCACGTTCGTCAACAACTACGACATGGCCGTCGGCAAGATGATGGTCGCCGGCGTCGATCTCTGGCTCAACACGCCCCGCCGTCCGCTCGAGGCGTCGGGGACCTCGGGGATGAAGGCCGCCCACAACGGCGTCCCGCAGTTCAGCACGCTCGACGGGTGGTGGCTCGAGGGATGCATCGAGAACATCACGGGCTGGGCGATCGGCCCGGAGAAGACCGCGAACGACGAATCGGACGACGACGCCGATAGGCGCGATCTCTACGAAAAGCTCGAGAGCTGCATCCTCTGCAAATTCTACAACGATCGCGACAACTGGGTGCGGACGATGAGGAGCTGCATCGCCGTCAACGCGTCGTTCTTCAACACGCATCGCATGGTGCAGCAGTACGTCGTGAACTCGTACTTCATCTAGCGCGGGGCTCCGAGTCGAGGAGGCCGGGCGGATACGCGGAAACCTCGTAATGGAGGACCTTCTCGTCGCTTTCGACGAGAAAGTCCCGGTCCTCCGGATGGAGCACCGGTTCCGATGGATCGGCGCCGGCGAACCGCCGCACCGCGTCGAAAGACTCCCAGAGCGAGAGGAAACAGAAGCGCGCGAGCGCGCCGTCGGCGCGTTTCAGGATGAGCACGCCGAGGTTTCCCGGCGTGCCGCGGCAATCCCTCACGCCCGTCCGGATCATGTACTCGTGAAACGCTTCGCCGCGCGCTTCCGGGGTGGAGCCGCGCCACAGTCTCGCTATCATGTTCTCGTTCCCTCCTTCGGATGCGCCCGCGCGTCAAAAAGCGCGCCGAGGTTCCGGGGCAGGATTCCGTAATCGTCGACAAGATCGATCGCCTTCAATTTGTCCGCGGTCGCGGCGGCAAGCCGGTCGAGCGGCACGCCGCTCATGACGGCGCTCGTTTCCCCTTCCGAGAAGCGCGCCGCGTCCTCGATGCGGTCGAGAAAACCGCGATTCTCGGGACAAACCTCCTGACACGCCATGCATCCGACGAGACAGCGATGGCTCGCGGGATCGAGCCACCCGGGAAACGCGGGAGCGCCGCTTTCGTTGAGATACGCGAGACAGCGCTCCGCCCGGATGAGGAAGCGGTCGCGCAGTATGGATTTCGTCGGGCAGACCGCGGCGCACGCGACGCAGCGGATGCACCGCTCCATCATCGCCTCGTCGCGCCACGGATCGCGTTCGCAGGGGATGTCGGTGAAATAGGCCGCCAATCTGTTGAAGCTCCCCTTGCCGGGCACGTAGCAGACGTTGTTCCTGCCGTACGCGCCGAGGCCGGTCCGCACGGCGAGCTGCTTGAGCGGGATATTCGCCTTCGCGAAGCGGTGCCCGCGGCCGGCGAGCGACAGGCGCACGAGAGTCTCGATATCCGCGTCGATCCTCGATCGATACGTGGGAGGGACAATGGCCGCGATCTCGCCTCCCTTCCATTCGAAATAGGCCCGGACCTTGGGCTGGGGCACGGCGACCGCGAGGATCGATCGCGCTTCGGGGAAATCGGCGGGAGGGGCGAACTCGAAATGAGCGAGGCGCTCCCGGTAGAAGGCTTCGTCGAGCCCCCGGCTCTCGTGGAGCCGTTCGATGGCGTCCTCGAGCTCCCGCAGGCGCCGCAGCGGCGCGAGACTGAAGCGCCAGCCGCGGGATTCGAGCTCGTTCGAAAGGATGCGGATCGCCTCTTCCATGGAATTCCCCCGCGGCCGGGTCTCAGGCTCCGCGCCGCCGCCCGGGAGCCGTTTCTCGCTCCGAGCCCAACGGCAGCGCGGAGGTTTCTCTTATAGTCTCGAGAACGATCGTCGTGCGCGTCGACGTGATCGATTCGATCTCGCCGAGCTCCTCTCGCATCACGCGGGAGAGGTGGGCCGTGTCCCTCACGCGAAGCTTCACGAGATAGCAATCGTCGCCGGCGACGTGATGCACCTCGAGCACCTCCGGAATCCGCGCGATGAGCCGCGCGGCCTCGATCGCTCCGACCTTCTCGTTCGTGCGGACGAAGAGAAAGACGAGAAGCCCGAACCCTGCCGATACCGGGTCGAGCTTCGCCTCGTATCCGCGGATACATCCCCGTTGCTCGAGCTTGCGGATCCTTTCGTGAATCGCCGAGGGAGCCATTCCGAGCCGGCGGGCTATATCGGCGTTCGATGTGCGGGCGTCGCCCTGAAGCGCCTCCATTATGGCGGCGTCGATTTTGTCATACATTCAGTTATACCTCCATTAATGAGATTATAATTCGAATTGCTGACTAATTCAAGGAATATTATTCATAATTTAGTGCAATGTTTCGACGAAAGTGGCCGCGGCGTTCCGCGGCGGCTTCGGATGCGGCTTGTCGCGGGGTTACTGTTTCAGAGCGGCGCCGGACCTCGGGGCGGCCGCTCCCGGCGCGCGGTTCGATGCGGCGGGGGACGGGAGGCGCAGCGCCAGCCATCCGGTCGGGTGTTTCATCTTTCCCTGAGGAACCGTCGTGCAGCTGTCCCCGAACGCCTCCCGCGCGTCCCCGAAAAACAGATCGAGGATCCGCTCGTGATCGAGGACGACGTTGATCCCCTCGGTCCGGCAGTAGTCCTCGAGGCAGCCTGATTTCAGCGCCGCGAGCGCGGCGCGGTTCACCTTGCCGTCGAGGTTGATGATCTTGCGCCCCGAGAGGTATCCGATCGTGCCGCACTGGAAGGCGCCGATCGTATCGTTCTCCTCCGTGTTCTCGCGCACCCAGCGGGCGATGTCGTAGAAGGGATAGATCGGCCGCGAGCGGAACGCCTGCGAGTAGGAGAAGTAGACGAAGAGCGCGGCGTACGCCGCGGCGGCCGTCGCGACCAGGCGTCGGGCGCGCGGGCCCCGCCGGCGGTACCAGTCGAAGACGTCCTGCAGGATGAAGGCGAAGTACAGACAGCCCGCGATGTAGAGCGGGTAGTAGTAGCGGATGAAATAGAACGATCCGAAGATATAGAGCGAATAGGACGCGACGAGCAGCCCCGAGAACCACAGAAGCGGATCGATCTCTCTCCGGCGGGCGCGTTCGCCGCTCCTCCGCCAGCGGGCGACCGTCCAGCCGAAGAGCGCGAGGGCGGCGAGCCCGACGACGTTCGCCGCGACGCGAAATCCGCCGATGGCGCCCGCGGCCGCTCCGATCCTGTCGAGCGAGCGGAAGAACACGTGAACCGGCGGGATGACCTTGAGTATCGCGAGCGAATGCTGAAGCTGCGTCCAGATGAACGAATATCCCGGCCCGTCCGACGCGAGGTTCTCGGCCGAATAGTGGAAATAGTTGGCGTAGGCGAGCGACAGATACCGCGTCGCCGTGCCGCTGTCCTGCAGCGGGCTTCCGCTCCCGATCATGTTGTAGACGAGCCACGGACCGTAGAGCAGCAGCGCGCCGATCGGGAGAAGACCCACGGGAAGAATCCGCCTCGACGGGGCGCCGCTTCTCCGCAGCAGCAGGAGATAATCGAGCAGTATCACGAGGGCGAGAAGCAGCGAGTCGATGCGGGAGAGCACGGCGAGCCCCAGGAGCAGCCCGAGCGCGAGGAATCTCCGCGCCGGCGGCCGCTCGACTGATCGCACGCGGCCGAGATAGTAATGCAACGCGAGAACGATCATGAACGCGGTGACGGCGGTCTCGAGTCCGTTCGTGCCCTGCCTCGTGACGACCGGCGAGAACGCCCAGACGACGGCGGCGGCGAGCGCGGCGGCCCTTCCCGCGTAGCGGCGCGCGATGAGGTATATGAGCCCGGCCGTGAGGCAGGTGAAAACGGCGAGCATCGTGAGGGCGATGTGGATCGGCAGAACCGGATCGCCGCCCGAGACCAGATACGCGGGCACGAGGAGAAAGACGTAGAGGGGCTGGAATCCGCTCGTCGAGTGCGCGCCGTCGAAGGTGACGCCCCGGCCCGCGGCGATATTCTGGGCTATCTTGAAGGCGTAGAAGCTGTCGTCGTAGAGGAATCCGTTCCGGGCGAGCACGCCGAAATCCTGCCACGCGACGGCCAAGTGGAAGGCAAGAACAGCAAACAGCATGACGGCCGCGAGAGCCGCATGTTTCGATTTAAGCATGAAATTCGCCGTTTCGTTAGCAGAAGCCTCTGATACGACATCCTTTCGCTCTGATGTTTAGAGAGTTTCATTATAGCCGATATAGGTTCCGGTGTCAACGATTGCAGGCCAATGGCGTCTCCGAGCGGCTTCTCGAGCGTCGTTCGGAGCGATTCTCGGGCCGCCATCATTCGTAGTAAATGCTGATCGCGCTCTCCCCGCCTGGTTCGAGGAGGATGAAGGGCACCGGATCGTCGAGCCGCGTCATCGGGGAGATTCGGGCCGGAGGGGCGACGCGCAAACCGCGGTCCCAGTGATACTTGAGCAGAACGCGAAGGGGCGGCGGGGCGTCTCCCGCCTCGATCGTCACGTCGAGACGGCCGTAGGAGGAGCGCACGTCGACGCCCGGCTCCGAGGCGAATGAGGCGCTTTCGGAGACGGCGCCCGCGCCGGTCTCCCACAGCGTGAAGCGGCCGGAAGACCACGCTCTCGACAGGCCGAGGGCGTCGAGACGCGCCGTGCAGTCGGGCGTCGCCGCGAGGATCCATCGAATGTTGTAGAGGGAGAGGTAGTCGCGAAGCCGCGAGGGGTCCGTTTCCCAAAGCGGCCTTCCGAAGGCCTCGCAGGTTCGGAAGGTCGCGAAGCTGTGCCGTATGAAGGTGAACGGGTACGGTCCGCCGATCTGCTCGACGCGCGTCGAGAGCGGAAGGAGCGCGGGGAGAAAGGCGTCGCCGTACGCCCACGCGGGGCCGTCTTCGATCATGAGCCGCCCCGAACGGTCGATGCGCCGCGAGAGCTCTTCGACGAGGCTTTTCGCCCCGGGGGAGAGGGTCGTCGAGACGGTATGTCTGTAGAACGCGCGCGAGGAGACGAGAGAAAGCACGGGCGAGGCGATGACGAGGATCGCCAGCGCTCCCGCGCGCGCCGCGGACGCCGC
>JAGUZZ010000080.1:0-3647 GCA_020060525.1 bacterium
AGCACGATCGCCGCCCCGCGTACCGACGGCGCCTGTATCCGCGCCGCGAGGCCCTCGCCGACGGCGACGGAGTCGCGCGAACCGGTCTCGAAGGCGAGGAGCGGCAGCTGTTTGAACCGCTCGAAGGCCCGTCCGAGCGCGTCGACCCCGCGCACGCGCACCGTCCGAGCGCCGCCGAGAAACCGCTCCGGCGGCACGAGGACGACGTATTCGTCCGGCGGGAGCGGCAGCACCCGGAGCGGCGCTCGCGTCGTGTCGCCGAGGAGCGCCGCTTCCGGCGCGTTCGAGAGACGCGGCGAGGCCTTTATCCCGAGGTAGAGACCCTCGGCGCGGACCTCTTGGCTGAAATTCAGGGCGACGGCGCCTTCGTCCGCGGGGGCCGCCGCGGGTCCGGGCGGAACGGCCCCGCTTTCCCCGAAGGGGAGCATCACGAAATGAAACGTCCCGCGCGCCGTGTTGCCGGCGGCGTCGCGGACCGTGACCTCGCCGCGATGGAGCCCCGGCTCGAGGGCGATGACGCCGTCGCGCGGACCGCCGTTCGTGACGGCGCCGGCGCCCTCGCGCCCGCCCATGCTGTTCGTTTTCTTCCGGAACAGCGCGAGGTATCGCCCGGGAGAGGCGCCGCCGCGCGCTTCGTACTCGATCTCCACGTCGCCGTAGTGCGCATAGTCGAAGCGGCTGTTCCGCGCGCGGTAGGCGAGCGCGCCGTCGATGAGGAGCTCCGTCTCGTGCCACCCCATGCGGTACGATCCGCGCGTCTGCTGATCGTACGCGCGCACCCCGAAGCCGAGCTCGCCGTCGAGCTCGAAGGTGTCGGGAACGGCGTAGCGGCTGTCGGCGACGAGACGGAAGCGGCGCGTCGCGGCGAGCGGCGAGCCGTCGACGAGGCTCCCCCACCGGCGGGGCACGACGGAGAGGCCGGTGAGGATCGGCGGGCATTCGTCGGGCACGTCGTAGAGGTTCTCGAGGGGATTGAACGGAGCCCCGTCCGCGCCCCGCAGCTCGAAATGGAGGTGCGGATGGACGGACCCGCTCGATCCGGTGTAGGCGACGACCTCCCCGCGCTTGAACGTGAAGCGTCCCGGAGGGATCTCGATGTCGCACGTGTTGCGCCCGCGATCGAGCCGCCAATGGTAGGCGAGCGAATCGAGAGAGCGGCAGAAGCCTTCGAGGTGGGCGTACACGGCCTTTCGTCCGTCGCTCGTCCGCAGATAGAGCGCCTTGCCGTAGCCGCCGGGCTGCACGCGCAGCCTCACGGCCTCGCCGTCGTCGATCGCCCGGCACGGAAGGCCGATCCGGCCGAAGGTCCTGAGATCGATGCCGGCGTGGTAGTGCCCTTCGCGGTATTCGGCGAAGCTCGAGCTCAGCTTCCGCTCGGCGTCGAGCGGCCAGAGGTAGCGTTCGGCGCCGCCGGCGGCGGCCGCCGCCGCGGCCGCGACCGCCGCGATGATGATTCCAGCGCGTTTCATACGGCGGGGAAGGTATCACCCGCCGGAAGAGCGTGTCAACCCGCCAATGCCTGGCCATGAAAGCAATTGCGTTTCCGCGTGCAATATGCTACTTTACAGCAGATTTTTTTCGCGGCCGCCCGAGCCGGCGGCGCTCGAACGCCCTATCGAAAGAAGGAATACGAGCCATGCTGAAGTCTTTCCGCGAACGCACGAAAGCGATACTCTGGATCGTCGTCCTCGCATTCGTCATCTCCATCTTCGCCCTCTGGGGAATGGATCTGCGCACGCCGGAGCGGAGCCGCGGCGAGAGCGACGTCGTCGGATCCGTCGACGGCGAGGATATCTCCTATCAGACGTACCAGAACGCGCTGAACCAGCTCTGGACGCAGATGAAGGAGGAGCGCGGCGAGGAGTACGAGCCGAGCGAGATCGAGCGCAACATGCTCGCCGACCAGGCGTGGGAGCTCGCCGTTCAGGGCCGCCTCATGTCCGAGGAGATCCGCAAGCTCGACATCACCGTCTCCGACGAAGAGCTCGTGGCCTTCCTGCGCAAGAATCCGCATCCGCAGCTCGTGAAGACCTTCTCCGACGAAGAGGGGCAGTTCGATTATCAGTCGTACCTCCGGGCGCTCGCCGATCCCGAGGTCGACTGGACCGAGCTCGAGCGCTGGGGGCGCGCGGTGATCCCCGAGGTCAAGTTCCAGACCTACCTCCTCTCGCAGGCGCACGTCCCCGAGAGCGACGTGCTCGATCGCTTCAAGGAGCGCACGACGACCATGCGGGCGCAGTACGTCGAGATCCCCGTCCCCGCGGCCGATCCGTCCGCGGAGGTCCCGGAACCGGAGTTGCGCGCGCTCTACGAGGAGAAGAAGGAAGGCTTCAAGGAGCCGGCGATGCGCCGGATCCGGGTGATCGAGATCGAAAAGAAGGCCTCCCCCGCGGACGATGAGGACGCGGCGGCGCGCCTCGCCGACATACGCGCCGAGATCGCCGGCGGCTCGATCGATTTCGCGACCGCCGCCGAGGAGAACTCCGACGACGGGGCCACGGCCTCGAAGGGCGGGGACCTCGGATTCATCAAGCAGGGCTCGATGGATCCCGAGTTCGACCGCGTCGCTTTCTCGCTGCGCCCCGGCGAGATCAGCGAACCGTTCAAGAGCGCGCGCGGCTGGCACATCGTGAAGCTCGAGGAGCGCAGGACCGCGCAGGGGGCCGCCGAGGCGCGCGTCCGCCACGTCCTCGTCGAGGTCGAGCCGGGCGCCGACACGATCGATTCGCTGTCGACGTTCATCCGGCGGGTCACCGAGACGATCCGCGACGACGGGTTCGAACAGGCCGCATCCAAGCTCTCCCTCCCCGTCCGCGAGATCGAGCCGTTCGCGCAGGGCATGTTCGTGAAGGATATCGGCTTCGTGCCGCGCATCGTGAGCTTCGCCTTCGGCAACAAAGCAGGGAGCACGAGCTTCCCGATAGAAACGGCCTCCACCGTGTACTTCGTGAAGGTCGTCGAGGAGATACCGGAGCGCACGCGGCCGTTCGAGGACGTTCGCGAGAGGCTGCTCGCCGACGCGAGACTCGCGCGGGCGGACGCCGCGGCGAAGGCCCGCGCCGACGCCGCGCGGAAGGACATGATCGCGAACGGATTCGAGGCCGGCGCGAGGGCGCACGGCCTCGACATCCAGACGACGCCGCAGTTCAAACGGATGGATCAGATACCGGGCGTCGGCGGCAACACCGCCTTCTCGACGGCCTGCTGGCTGCTCCCGCTCGGCGCGGTGAGCCCGCCCGTCAAGGGACAGGGACGCTACCACATCATCAAGCTCGTCGAGCGCTCCGAGCTCGACGTGGCAGCGTACGGACAGGCGCGCGCCGGGCTCGTCGACGAGATGCGGAACGAGATCGCGTCGCGCTTCATGGCGAACTGGTATCAGGGGATCCGGGACAAGGCGAAGATAGAGGATCTCAGGGAGAAACGGCTCCAGTAACGCCCGATCCGGCTCGGCGCCGCGTCAGCCCTTCTTGTCCGTGCCCTCGGTGTCTTTCCCCTTCACCGAGGATTCGATCTCGTCCCTCGCGTCCCGCGAGGCCTTCTTGAACCGATGGATCGACTTGCCGATCGACTCGGCGAGCTCGGGAAGCCGCTTCGGCCCGAAGAAGAGAAGCACGAGAAAGAGTATGATGAGGAGCTCGGTCCAG
>JAGUZZ010000121.1:0-9570 GCA_020060525.1 bacterium
TACATGATCTCGTGGGCGACGATCTTCTTCTCGAGCATGGCGCGGCACGTCTTCATCCGGTCGATCGCTTCGGGAGCGATCTCGACCTTCTCGCCGTGCCGGGCGATCTGGACGAGCTTCTCGAGCGTAAGGCTCTTTCCGTCGAGGATGATGGCCAAGACAACCTCCCTGTATCTGCTTATATTGCAATATATTGAGTTTGGCGCGCTCCCTGATGGTGGCGCGGTTCCAAGTCCCTTATTGATAATGGATGCGGGGCGTTTTGTCCACTGAAAACGCCCGTCTTTCGAGAGACCCGCCGCGGTCCGGCGCGGGCGCCGCAAGGATGAGCGCGTCTCAGGCGCCCGTTCGCGTCATCTCGGCCCGATGTGGAGATCCGCGCACGAGCCGAGGACGCATCCCGGCCGCGGAAGAGGCGGGATCGAGCAATCCGAAGCGATCCCCCAGCGGCGGTTGAACACGACGTTCATGGCGTTGTACCGGTCGACGATCCTCGCGAGCACGACCGGGTCGGCGTTGAGCGTCGAGTACACGAGGTAACGCCAGGGGCCGCCGCACGGTTTCGCGCCGAAGGCGATGTACCGGCAATCCCCGTCGCCGCCGCACGGAGCCGCTCCGATGTATCCGAGAATGAACCCGCGCAGGCGATCGAGAAACGCCCAGTCCTCCTCCTGCGTCCGTTCGTGCGACCACGGATAGCGGAGGCGGCCGGCGCACGCGACGCCAGCCGCGCCGGCGGCGAGATTCGCCGCGAACTCGAGCGGCTCGTCGTCCGCGCGCCGGTACGGCTCGACGAAGCGGATGACGTAGGCGCCGGGCTCAACATTCGCTATTTCGTACGAGACGTCCCAGAGGCAGATGCAGTCGCAGTCGCCGCGGTCCTCGCGCTCGACGATCGTGATGACGCCGTCCTCGACGGTGATGATCGCCGTGATCTCGCCTGCGCAGCAGTTGAACCCCGCGTTCTCGTGAGTGATACGCAGAATGCCGCCGCTCTCGTACCGGTACTCAGCGCACGACATGTCGGGAGGGGCTCCCTCGCCGACGGCCGGCGTGATCGTCCTCTTCGCGTCGCAGTCGAGGGTCCAGACGATCCTGCCAGTCGGCTCGGCCGGCGAGCCGCTCGGCTCGTACCACGGATAGTGCGTGCGATCGACGCAGAAGCTCCCGGTCGGATTCGAGCCGAGGCCGACGGTGACGGCGAGCGGCGGATCTCCGAGAGCGTACGGCTCGACGAATCTGATGGTATATACCCCCGGCGGGAGCTTGAATATCTTGTATTCGACGTCGTAGAGACAGAGGCAACGACACCCGCCAAGCAGCTCGTGCTCGACGATCGTGATCGCGTCGTCCGAGATCGTGATGTCGGCCGTGATCTCGCCCGGACAGCAGTTGAACCCCGCGTTCACGTGCGTGAGCTCGAGCGTTCCGTCGGCGGTGTATTTCCACGTGAAGCAATCCTGGTTCGTCGGCGCGTCGATGTCCGTCGAGCCCGTTTCGAAGAGCTTGCAATCGCCGGCGCCGACGATCATGCCGTACGGGCTCCGCGGGCCGAGATCCGACGGCTCGCTTTCCTTTTCACATGCCGCGGCGCAGAGGATCGCGGCGGCCGAAAGCGCGCAGAGCGCGATCCTCATCGGCCGATCGAACGTATCGAGCGGTTTTCGCATTGTTTCCCCTCGTGAGGTCTCTCTTTAAAGATAACCCCAGGCGGGCGGTTCGTCAATCCGCGATCGGAACGCCCGGTCAGAGCCCCCGCATCCATTCGTCGCGCAGAAAGCGTTCCGGCTCGGCGAGAGCGCGGTCGATTTCGTCGAGAAGGCGCGCCTTGTCGCCGGGGAGGGTGCCGGCGAGCGGGAGATAATTGGAGGCGTGATTGCTGCGGAAGATGCAGCCGTCGGTCTCGAGCCCGGCGACGAGCTCGCGGAGCTCTCTCGTGTCGTCCACGGCGTTCGTGTACTCGAAATCCGGCCCCATCGCCTCCCGGTATTCCCGCTCGTAGGGCCCGAGCATGAGCGTGAGCGCCGAGAGGAACCGCGGCTGGATCCGGTTCGCGAGCCGCGCCGTCTCGCGGGCGTGGCGGAGACTCCCCGTCTTGCCCGCGAGGCCGAGTATGACGGTGACGGAGAGTTTGAATCCGGCCTCCTTCGCCCTGAGGCATCCTTCGGCCATCTCGTCGGGCGTCGCGTTCTTGCGGATCTTCGCGAGGAGCTCCGCGTCTCCCGTCTCGACGCCGTAGTACAGGATCCTGAGCCCCTTCTCCGCGAGATCCCGCATCTCGGCGACGGATTTTTTCAGGAGGTTCGGGGGGGACGCGTACGCGGTGACGCGCTGGAGGTTCGGAAACGCCGCGCGGAGACGGTCGAGGATGCGCGCGAGAAGGCGAGTCGGCAGCACGAAGGCGTCCCCGTCGGCGAGAAATATGCGGCGCGTTCCCGGCGCCAACGCCGCCGCTTCGTCGATCTCCGCCCGGAGCAGCTCCCACGGCTTCACCCGGAACGGCTTGCCGCGGTACATGTAGCAGAAGAGGCAGGTGTTGTTCGAGCAGCCGATCGTCGCCTGCAGAATAAGCGAGCCCGCTTCGCTCGGCGGCCGGTAGACCGGCTCGATGTATCTGACCATGAGCGCCTCGGCTTTCGCCCCGCTTTCGGGAGCGCGACGGCGGAATGGTAGTGAATGCTCCGGGGCATTTCAAGTTGAAAGCCCGCGCCCCGGTGCGGTAGAGTCTTCTCCGGCGAGCGGGATGCGGTCCCGCGGCCGCCGGCGTGTCGCCGGAGGCCGCGGCGGCCCCGGCCGCCCGGCGTAACGGATGCGTGTCGGCTGTCGAAGGATGGGAGGACGTGTATGGCGGCGAAGCGTAAAGGTCTCTTGATAACTCTCGCGGTCGTCGCGTGCGTCGTCGTCGCGGCGGTCGTCGCTGTGCGTCTCGTCTTCACGCAGGAGAAGCTCATGGCGATCGTGCTGCCGCGCGTCGAGCGGATGGTCGACGCGAAGGTGACGATCGGCGGCATCAAGGTCAATTTTCCGTTCGGATTCGGCGTCGACATAGAGGACCTTCGCTTCGGCAAGACGCTTCCCGACACGACCGAGCTCGACTTCTCCTCCGAAAAGGTCACCGTCCGCGCGTCGCTGCTCTCCCTCCTCAGACGGAAGCCCGAAATCACGTCAGCGGTTGTGCACGGAGGCTCCGTCACGCTCGTCAACGCGAACAAAGGCAGGGAGATCGGACTCCGCGGGCTCGAGGCGCAGCTCGCGATGAAGCCGGAGGGAGAGCTTTTCGCCCTCGACGCCAAGGCGCGCGCCGATTCCGTTCTCGTCGCCCGGCCGGGATCGCCGCCGGCGGTCGTGCTGGAAAGGGTCGCCTTCGACGGCGCGCTCGAGACCGACCGCGAGCTCTCGCGGCTCGCGATCAAGGAAGGGCAGGTCCGCTGGGACGATCTCGTCTCGATGGCGATCACGGGCGAGGCGACCGATCTCAAGACCTCCCCGCGGCTCGATGTGTCGATAGAGGGGGCCGAAAAGCCGCTCGCCCCCGTTCTCGAGAAGATCGAGGCCTTCGATCTCGGCGCGCTCTCGCCCGCGGCGGCTCCCGCGCCGAAACGGGCGGCGGACGGCCCCCGTCCCGAGATCGCGGGCGGCACGCTGAAATATTCGGCCCGCATTCAAGGCCTCGCGCGCGAGCCGCTCGGCATGAGCCTTTCCTTCGAGGCGGCGCTCGCCGGCGCGTCGCTCCGGATGGGGGATATCGCGTCGATCGGCGGCGTGGCGGCGCGCTTCACGGGCTCGGGCAACGCGTTCGCGTGGCAGAGCCTCATGCCGAGCGCTTCGAAGCCTCTCACGCTCGAGCAGATCACGCTCTCGTGGCAGGCGATCGAGCTCGAGGGAACGATCGACGTCTCGGACGGCGAGATCGTCCTGCAGGCGTCGCGGCCGCCGGGCGCTCCCCGGGAGAACGAGTTCGTTCCGCCTCCCGTGAGGATATCCGGGCTCAAGGCGAAGGCCGAAATTTCGGGCACGGACGTGAGACGCGTCGCCGGCGAGTGCCGCGTCGGCGGCAGCCCGTTCACCTTCAGCGGCTCTCTCGCGAACGTCATGCCGGCCGCGGCCGAGCTCGCCCTCGTCGCGCAAAAGCTGCTGCAGAGCGGCGACGCGAAGCCGGTCGCCGATCTCGGCCCCTATCTCGACAAGATGGTGAACGCTCCGGTCATCCGCGTCGATGCGGCCGGCCGCTCGTTCGACGCGCAGCCCTACCAGAAGCCGCGGGAAACCTCGAAAAGCGAGTCGCCGAAAACGGCCGTTCCCCGGCAGGAACCCGCCTCTGGCGGAGCGGGCGCGGTACTATTCCTCAAGAACACCGTTTTCACGGTGAAGCTCGACTCGGTCGTCACTCGCGAGGCCGTTCTCATCGCCGTCGAGGCGAAGGGAACGATCCGGGACGGCAGGGTGCGGATCGATCCGGCGACCTTCGGCTACGCCGGAGGAAAGGGCTCCGCGACGATCGCGAGCGACGTTCGGAGGCCCGCCCGCGTCGAAAGCTCGATCGATTTCTCGCTCGACGGCGTCGAGGCCGGCGAGGCGCTCGGGAGGCTCGTCTCCCTCGGAACCCTCATCCAGGGGCGCTTCAACGTCAGCTCGAAGGCGAGCCTCGTCACGGGGCAGGGCCTCGATCCTCTCGTGTCGCTCACGGCCGCCGGCGCCGCTCTTTCGAGCAAGGGCTCGGTGAATTTCGAAAAATACCTCGGAGGCCTCGCGAGCATACAGAACTTCGACGTCGCCCCTCTCACGAAGTTCGATTTCCGAGAGTGGGCCGGGAGCTTCAAGGTTCAGAACGGGCGCTTCATCACGGACGACTGGAAAATCGCCTCGTCCTCGGGGGCGTGGGCGATCAAGGGATCGTTCGGGCTCGACGGATCGCTCGATTACCTGGTGCACGCCGTGATTCCGCCGGCCGTGCAGCAGCGGATGAAGAATATCGACGCCTACAAGAGCGCCCTCGACCTCATGCGCGATTCGAGCGGCAACCTCGTGCTCGATATCCGCGTGACCGGGACCTCGAAGCACCCTTCCGCCATGCTCGATCTCTCGAAGGCGAAGAGCAAGGCGCAGGACAAGGTGCTCGAGGGGCTCAGGAAGCTCATCAGGCAATAAAAAGGCCCCCCGGGAGGCGCGGCGTCGCCGCGCGATCCCGAGGGGCACACACCATCAGCCGGTGAGGCCGGATCGTCTAGTAGTTGACCGCGGCTTCGCGACCGCTGACCTCGACGATCGGACAGCCTTCCTCGCAGGAAGCGATCGCGAGATAGCCGCCCGGATTCGGCTCGAACTTGAACGACAGGTCCTCCAGAGTCTCGAGCAGGAGGATGTTGAAGGACGCGACGAGCACCGGCTCGGGACCGAACATCGGCCGGTTGAACGCGAGCGCGATGCCGTTGAAGAGATCGCCGATCGTGGCGGCGACATAGGACGGGATCGAGGAGCCGATGATGGCGTACTCGGAACCCGGAACGAGATCGACGCCCTCGACGTTCGTCAAGCGAAGCTTGAACTCCGTCGCCGTCGCGCAACCCACTTCGCTCTCCTCGAGCATGATGAACACGTAGCAGTTGAGCGGCGTCCACGAGAGCGTGGAAGCGCTGCACTCGGTGGCCTCGCCGTCGAAGAAGACCGCGAGCGAGGGGTTCGAGGGAACTACGACCGAGAGCGTGTATTCCTGCTCGGCCGTCTTCGGCGTCTCGGAGCCGTCCTCGACGCGCACCGTGAAGATGTAGTCGCCGACCGTCATGCAGAGACCCGTGATGCGGCCGTCGGCGCTGAGCACGAGGCCGTCGGGGAGGCTGCTGCCCTCGGCGAGCGACCACGTATAGGGAGCCACGCCGCCTTCGACTTCAATCGCCATGTTGTACGGAGAGCACGTGTAGCCGGTCGCGACCGCCGCGGTCGTTATCTCGAAATCGGCGGGCGGAGCCGGCGGGGTCGGGGTCGAATCCTCGGAGCATGCGGCGAACATGGAGAGGATGAAAAGACCCGCGAACAGAACGAAACCCTTCCTCATGTCGGACCTCCTTGTATCTTCCGATTCAAATCCTGCGGTCCCCTCGTGACTCCGCTTCGAGCAAGCTATATGCCATCGATGGCGGACGAGAGGCCGGAGTCCGTAACCGAAGTATCGACAAGGCGTTGTAAAAGGGAGCGTGAGGGGGCGGCGAGCCTCGGCGTTGCCGCTTCAATCTCATAATGCCACGGAGCGCGCTCCTGCGTGCGGCAATCCTTCCGCTTGCCCGTCCGTTGCGCGGAGGCCTCGTCGCGTTTTGCGAATTCCGCCGGGGGCGCCGGATTCCGCGGCGTCCGGTTTCGCTTGCGCGGCCCCGGGGAAGTTATTACCATCTGCAACGAACGGCGTTCCCGCGCGTAGTATTGCGTACCATGCGCCGGGCGGCGAATGCCTCCCGGCGGCGCGCGCATGCGCGGGGGGGAACGTACGCGAACGGAGGTTCACGATGGCCGGCTGGATAGCGCTCATTGTCCTCGTCGTCCTCGTATTCGCCGCGATAGGCATCTTCAACACGCTCGTCGTTCTGCGAAAGCGCTGCGAGAGCGCCTGGGCCCAGATCGACGTGCAGCTCAAGCGCCGCTACGACCTCATCCCCAACCTCGTCGAAACGGCGAAGGGGTATCTCAAGCACGAACGAGAAGTGCTCGAGAACGTGACGAAGGCCCGCCAGCAGGCGATCGACGTCTCGGGGGTCAAGGCGCAGGCGCAGGCGGAGAACATGCTGACGGGGGCGTTGCGGTCGCTCTTCGCCGTGGCGGAGAGCTATCCCGACCTCAAGGCGAATCAGAACATGCTCGCGCTTCAGGAGGAGCTCGCCTCGACGGAGAACAAGATCTCGTTCTCGCGGCAGCACTACAACGAGACGGTCCGCGACTACAACACGCGCATCGAGACGATCCCCTCGAATATCTTCGCGTCCCTTTTCGGCTTCAAGCCGCGCGACTTCTTCGAAATCGAGATCGAGGCGGAGAAGCAGCCGCCGAAGGTGAGCTTCTGACCGCGGCGGGCGCGGACATGGTTTCGAACGGCGGAGGGTGAAATCCCGTGGCGTCGATGTGGAACGAGATCGCGGCGAACAAACGCAACTCATTCTTCCTCACGGTCGTCGTGACGGCGGTGCTCCTCGTGCTCGGGTACGTGCTCGGACGGTACTGGGGGACGGGCTACGCGGGCGTCGTCATAGCCTTCCTTCTCGCGCTCGCCATGTCGCTCGGCGCCTATTTCGGCGGAGACAAGATGGTGCTCGCCGTGAGCCGGGCGAGGCGCATCGAGAAGAAGGATCATCAGCAGCTCTTCAACGTCATCGAGGAGCTCTCGCTCGCGGGCGGGCTTCCGATGCCGGCGATCTACGTCATCGACGACTCGGCCCCGAACGCCTTCGCCACCGGACGCGATCCCGCGCACGCCTCCGTCGCCATCACGACCGGGCTTCTCGACAAGCTCAACCGCGACGAGCTGCAGGGGGTCATGGCCCACGAGCTCTCGCACGTCGGGAACCGCGACATCCTCTACGCGACGATGGTCGGTGTGCTCGTCGGGTCGATCGCCCTCATGAGCGATTTCTTTCTGAGGAGCTTTCTCTGGGGCGGGGGACGCCGCCGCCGGAGCAACAGCGGCGGGGGAGGATCGGCGGGCGCCGTCGTGCTCGTCGTCGCCATCGCGCTCGCGATACTCGCTCCGATCGTCACGAAGATGCTCCAGCTCGCCATATCGAGGCAGCGGGAGTACCTCGCGGACGCCTCGGCGGTGAAGCTCACGAGATACCCGGAAGGTCTCGCGCGCGCTCTCGAGAAGATCTCCGGCGACCGCGAACCGCTCGAAGCGGCGAACCGCGCGACGCAGCACCTCTACATCGTGAATCCCGTGAAGCCGCTCGCGAAGACCGCGAACCTCTTCAGCACGCATCCGCCCATCGAGGAGCGGGTGCGGCGTCTGCGGGCGATGCGCTGAGGATTCCCTACGCGCGCCGAAAACGCGAGGGCCGCCCCGCCGGGGCGGCCCTTTTCGCGAGTCCGGACCGAGGCGCCCGCGGTCAGTCCGCGAGCATCTTTCCGCGGTCCATGATCTTCGCCCCGTCGAGCTCGACGGTGGGCTTCTTCACGATGCCGTCGAGATGCACGGGGACGTTCACCGTTCCTCCCATCGACATGTTGTTGCCGAGGGCGATGTGGATCGTGCCCATGACCTTCTCGTCCTCGAGTATCGAGCCCGTGATGCGGGCGGCGTCGTTCGTCCCGATGCCGAACTCGGCGACGTTGAACGCCGCTCGGCCGAGCGGCTCGAGCTTCGCACGGAGCGCCTTGGCCGCGGCGCCCCCCTCGATCGAGACGGCGTACCCCTTCTCGACCCGTATCGTGATCGGCTTTTTCCCCTCGAGGTTGCCGATGCCGGCCATGGAGCCGTCGACGACGAAGACCCCTTCCGCGGCACCCTCGACGGGCATCATGTACGCCTCGCCCGAGGGGAGGTTGCCGAAGCCGCCCGACTCGTGGATGAGGCCGGTCGAGGCGATCGCCTTGATTCCGGCGATGGGGAGCGCGATGTCGGTGCCGGCGGGGCTCGTCACCCTGAGACGCGAGCCCGCGGTGAGGAGCTCGGTCATGCGCTTCGTCCGCTCGGCTATCTTGTAGTAGTCGGCGTTGAGGCACCGGATCATCGTGTCGCGGCGGATGCCGGGCATCGTCGCGACGCGCGCGCCGGCCTTGCAGGCTTCGCGGCGCGCCGCCGTGTGCGTGAGCGAGCGCGTCGTCGGAGCCACGACGACCTTGCTCATCATCATGGCGTGCGTGACGTTCGCCGGCGGCTCCTCGCCGTCGCGGCTGCGCACCTGCATCTCGACGAGAACCGGATCGGCGCCGAGCTCGATCGCGGCGTCCCGCAGCGCGGTGCCGATGGCGCGGAGCTTCGCGTCGGTCACGATGAGGAGCGACTCCTCCTTCGAGAGCTTGAGGCAGTCGCGGAGAGCGATCGTCGAAGCCTTGAACAGAGCCTTGTCCATTGCGTCCTCCTCGCTTAGGCGGCCGGAATGTCCGCGGGCGGCGGCGCCGTGCAGAGCAGCATCTCGCCCGTCGACGGATGGGGGAAGTATATCATCCACGCGTGCAGAAGGAAACGGCCGCTTCGGCCGCCGGGCGGGGCGCCGTATTCCGCGTCCCCGGCGATCGGGTGGCCGATCGAGGCGAGATGAGCCCTGATCTGGTGCGTCCGGCCGGTCTCGATCGCGACCTGGAGAAGCGCCCTTTCGCCGCGGAGCCTTCGGATCGTCGAATAGTGCGTGATCGCTTTCGCGCCGGCGGGCGACGGCGACGCGTGTGAGCGCGCGCCCTTCGCGACGGCGATCGGCGAGTCGATCGTGCCCTCCTCTTCGGCCGGGACGCCCTCGACGACGGCGAGGTATATCTTGTGCACGGCGCGGCGCGCGAATGCCCTCGCGAGAGCCCGCGCCGCGGGCCGGGTCTTCGCGACGACGAGCGTGCCGCTCGTGTCGCGGTCGAGGCGATGAACCGGCGTATAGGGGA
>JAGUZZ010000086.1:0-6001 GCA_020060525.1 bacterium
GACGTGAACACGTACCTGCGGTCGTGGAAGCTCCCCGAGAACGAATTCACCGCCGGGAAGAAAGTGACGATCGCGAACCTCCTGAGCCATACGGGAGGAACGACCGTGAGCGGATTTCCGGGGTACCGGATGGGGGCGCCGCTGCCGACGCTCGAGCAGATACTGAACGGCGAGCCTCCGGCCAACACGGCGCCGATCGTCGTCGACACGGAGCCCGGGGCGGTGTTCCGGTATTCCGGCGGAGGGACCACGATCCTGCAGCTCCTCCTCGTGGAGCTCGAGGGAAAACCGTATCCGCTCCTCATGAAGGAAACGGTTCTCGACCCGCTCGGGATGAGCGGCAGCAGCTTCAGCCAGCCTTTGACGCCGGAGCTGCAGACGCTCGCGGCGACGGCGCACGGACGCGGCGGAAGGCCGATCGAGGGGAAATACAACGTCTATCCCGAGCTCGCCGCGGCCGGGTTGTGGACGACGCCGTCCGATCTCACCGCCTTCGCGATCGAGCACCAGCTTTCGCTGCAGGGGAAATCGAACAAGATCCTCTCGCGGGAGATGGAAGAGATGATGACGACGCCCTATATCGGGCCGGCGTACGGGCTGGGCTTCACGATCCAGAAGAGAGAGAACGAGATCTACTTCGCCCACGGCGGCGGCAACGCGGGGTTCGTCTGCATGCTCGTCGCCCACAAGCAGAAAGGCTACGGGGCCGTCGTCATGACGAACGGCTCTTCGAACGATCTGGTGGGCGAGCTCGTGAGAGCGATCGCGAAGGAGTATTCGTGGGACGGCTATCTCAACGAGCCGTACGAGCTCTTCGCCGTCCCGCGCGAGACGCTGGAGCGTTATGCCGGGCGGTATCGCATCGACGTCGATCAGATGGCGCTCGTTGCGGTGAACGAGGACCATCTCGACGTCGACGTCACCGGCGACAGTCCGATCGCGCTGTATCCGATCGCGGAGAACGAATTCATCCGAAGGGACAAGGAAGGCAAGGTGCATTTCGCCGGCGGGGCCGGCGAGGGTTGGAACGCGCTGATTCTGACGGAGGGCGGCGCATCGATGTCGTTCGCGAGAATGACGGAGGATCAAAAGATACCGTACGAGCTGTTGAGCTCGGGCGACATCGACGAGGCGATCGGCCGATACAGGGAGATACGGAAGGACGCCCCGCGGCATCCCGCGATCGACGAACGGCGGATCAACGGCATCGGATACGAATTGATGGGCGCGGGCAAGCTCAGAGAAGCGATAGCGATCTTCGCGTTGAACGTCGAATTCTATCCGTCCTCGTTCAACGTGTACGACAGTTTGGGCGAAGCGTATCTCGGCAGCGGCGAGAGGGAGCTCGCGATCGAGAACTACGCCAAATCCCTCGAGCTCAATCCGGCGAACGCGAACGCGGCCGAGGCCCTGAAGAGGCTCCGCGAGTGATCCTTAGCCTCGCTCTCCGCGATCATTCCGCAGTTTATGCTCGAATTCGACGATGATCTCGGGTGTAATGAACCTCTTGTCAAGCTCTCCGATGGTCCTTGCGATATCAAGGGCCGTACTGGGCGAGAGGTGACCGTGCTTGCACAGCCGCAGCATCATTTCCAATCCCCAACATGTTTGAATGCCCTCCGCTTCGCATTGTCTCTTCAAACATGAATCGCTCGTCCAGCAGATATAGTGATTGTTTCTGGCGAGCGCTACAAGCAGCTTGTCGTGCTTCGAGAGAGGTCCGCCTTGCGTGCTGCATTCGAGGATGAGGGCGTCATCCGCTTCGATTATAGTCAATCCGAGCTGTGTCGCCGACTCGATATCCATCTGATCCACCTCGTCATCGATAATGGGGCGGGGCACGCATACCGGTCCTATATGCCGGGCGACGAGCTGCAGGATTCGCTTGTCGGCAAAGAAATAATGAATCAGAACGTTGGCATCGCAAATTATCCCGGTCGGCGTTTCATCCGTCACAAAACATCACCCAATCCTCCACCCTTCCCCTCATCTTCGAAACGCTGACGCCCATTATTTCAGCTGCTCGGCTCAAGGTAATCATATCTTTTTCCAACGCATCCCTGACGAGGCGGCCGAGACGATCCGCAATGAAATCGTCTCTTTGCAGCTTGCAAGGTTCATCGTTCAGAGCCGCGCAGGCATCCGGCTCTTCCTTGGAACGCAGGGGTTTGTCGTACAACGCACAATATGCACGATAGAACTTCCTATAAACGCTTTCGTCTGCGATACCGTTTTCGATGAGCCGAAGCAAAACGGTTTTGTAGCTTACGCGGAATATCCGCTTAGTATGTAGCACCCTATGAACCCAGTGCAAACCGCGGCTTTCCCGCCACACGCGGCGGAATCCGCTATCGGGCATGAGGAAGTGGCTCGCAAACATGCTCGCCTGCGATTCCTGCTCCTTGCTTTCGATCGATCGATCGGCGCGATACGAATCGGCATGCAGCAGCAAGTGGCCGAGCTCGTGCGCGGCGGTGAAGATTTGACGCTCAATCGGAATGGATTCATCGGTGTTTACAGCTATCGCCGGCCCGCCGTCGGCCGGACCGACGGACAATCCAAAGAAGCCTTTGAGAGTGGATTTCATGAGAAGCAGCTTTATCCCTGCACGAGCAAGGAGTTCGCATATATCCGCGATGCATTGATCGGCACCCAGATCGAGCGCTCCTCTGGCTTTCGCCGCCGCTTTCTTGGGATCCTGCGGGGCGAAGTTCCCCGAAAAAATATACGGCTTGCGCTCATTCAGCATAAATTCCAACTCGTTGAAATTGCGAAGCCATATGGCCACTTCCGCGGCGACGTGTTCTCTTTCGGCCCTTTCTCTACTCGAGAGAGTGTGGAGAGCCCTGAATCTGAGACTTTTAAGGCGGGGAATTTCCTCGGTCAGCGCAAAGACCGATACTCCCAGAGCATGCGCGAGAGCGCTCAGGTTGCCGCCTCTCGGAATCGAGGCGCCGGTCTCGATGCTTCTATACGCGTTGCGGCTTATACCAGCCAAATGGGCGAGCTCCTGCTGCTTGAGCTTCTTCATTTTACGCAGTCGTCTCAGATTGAGAGAGATTGCGGAGTTCATGATTGCCTCCTATCGATGAGTGCGCCCTATTTTATTATAACTTGTCATTTATGTCAAGAGCATAAATTATGACAAGTATTGATTTCTCGGACCATTCGGCGAATACCACAGCAGCTCGGGATCCGGCTTCACGAAGCGTCCCTGATTCGGCCTGATACTTGCAATTCGGCGAAAACGGAGGATTCCGGCGCCGCGGGCTGGGCCGGAGTCCGATAACCTATTGCAATACAGCGCTTTACGAAACGGGGCGATACGCCCCGTGGCGATCTGCAACCCGAAAGGCAGAGGGCGATGAACATTAAGAAGATCCTCGAGGAAATGATCAACCAGGGCGCCTCCGACCTCCACGTCAAGGCGGGCCTTCCGCCGGTCGTCCGCGTGGACGGCAGGCTGCGGCACCTCTCGGCGGAGCGTCCGTCGCCGAAGGATCTCGAGGAGATCGCGGGCCAGATCCTCACGCCCTCGCAGAAGGAGCGCTTCACGAAGACGCGCGAGGTGGACTTCGCGTTCGGCGTCGCGGGGCTCGCGCGATTCCGCGCCAACTTCTACGTCCAGCGCGGATCGATCGCCATGGTCTTCCGCCACGTTCCGGTGAACATCAAGAACGTCGACGAGCTGCAGCTTCCCGCGATCCTCAAGGATCTCGCGCTCCGCAAGCGGGGACTCATCTTCGTCACGGGAACGGCCGGGAGCGGCAAGTCCACGACGCTCGCCGCGATGGTGAGCGAGATCAACAAGACCGCCAACAAGAACATCATCACCGTCGAGGATCCGATCGAGTTTCTCCATCACGACGAGAAGAGCATCATCAACCAGCGGGAGATCGGCAGCGACACGACCTCCTTCCACGAGGCGCTCCGGCACATCCTCCGGCAGGATCCCGACGTGATCCTCGTCGGCGAGATCCGCGACGCGCTCACGATGGAGATCGCGCTCATGGCGGCCGACACCGGCCATCTCGTCTTCTCGACCCTCCACACCGTCGACGCGACGCAGACGATCAACCGCGTCATCTCGTTCTTCCCGCCCCACCAGCATCAGGAGATCCGCTACCTCCTCGCCGCCACCCTCCAGTCCGTGATCGCCCAGCGGCTCATACCGATCAAGGAAGGGAAGGGGCGCGTGCCCGCCGTGGAAGTTATGATTGTCACCTCCGCGATCCGGGAGTATATTATCGATCCGGAGAAGACGCCTCTCATCCAGCAGGCGATCCGCGAGGGCGTGACATCGCACGGCATGCAGAGCTTCGATCAGTCCCTCATGAAGCTCATGACCGACGGCGTGATCTCGGTCGAGGAGGCGCTGAAGAACAGCACCAATCCTCACGAGTTCAGCCTGCGGATGAAGGGTATCCAGGCCACGAGCGACAAGACGTGGGAGTCGTTCGAGGGCGCCGCGAAGGGGAACGGGACGAGCGATCTCTAGGATCGATCCCGCCGACGAACCTGTTTCCCGTTTCGGCGCCGCGGGGTGCACGGCGTGAAGGTCGGTTTTTTCGCGTACATCGAGCAGGCTGACCGCGAATCGCTCGCCGGCGCGTGCGTCGTCGTGATCGACGTCCTGCGCGCCTCGAGCACGATCGTCGCCGCCCTCGAAAGCGGCGCCGAGCGGATCATCCCGATCGCCGACGTCGCGACCGCCTGCCGCCTCGCGCGGCCGGGCGAGCGCGTGGCGAAGATCCTCGCCGGCGAGCGCAAGGGGGTCGCGGTCGACGGGTTCGCTCTCGGAAACTCCCCCCTCGAGTTCACGCCGGCAAGCGTCGGCGGCAAGACGATCGTCCTCACGACGACGAACGGAACGCGCGCGATCGCGGCCGCGGCCAAGGCGGAGCGCGTGGTCGTCTGCGCGCTCACGAACGTCGACGCCGTGGCGGAGGCGATCCGCGGAGCGGAGTCGATCGTCGTGCTCTGCTGCGGCACGGAGGGATCGGTCGCGTCCGAGGATCTTCTCTGCGGCGGGCTGCTCCTCGATCTCCTCGGAGGCGACGTCGACCGCGGCTTCCTCAACGACGCGGCCCGGATTTCGCTCCTCCTCGCGAGACGTTTCGGGGGAGAGGTCGAGGCGTTCCTCCGCGATTCGGATCACGGGCGGACGCTCGCCTCGCTCGGCTTCGGAGACGACATCGCGGCCTGCGCCCTCGTCGGAACGAGCCGTCTCGTGCCGACGCTCCGCGAGGGCGCGATCACGCGCTGACGAACCGCCCGGGGAACTCCGCGCGAACGGAAAGGCATACTCCATGACCACGCCCGACGGACGCGATCGCGAGGCGATCGCCCGCATCGTCGACGCCAACGCGAACCGCGCCGCCGAGGGAGTGCGGGTGATCGAGGAGATCGCGCGCTTCTCGCTCTGCGACGCCTCGCTCACTTCTCGCCTCAAGAACCTCCGCCACGAGATTCGCGCGGGCGCGGCTCTGGCCGCGCCCGGGGCGGTCGCGCACCGCGACTCCGACACCGACGTGGGGAGCGGGAGCGCCACGGTCTCCGAGCTCTCCCGCGGATCGATCGGGATCGTGGCGCGGGCGAACTTCTCGCGGGCGCAGGAGGCGCTCCGGGTCCTCGAGGAGTTCGCGAAGCTCGCGGACGAGGGGGCCGCGCGCCTCTTCAAGAGGCTTCGCTTCGAGCTCTACTCGATCGAGCGGACGTTCTTCGCGGACGGGGCGGCGGCCGCCGCCGCGATGCCGCCGCGGCCGTTCCTCTATCCGGTCCTCGACCGCTCGATCGTCGCCGCGCGCGACGTCTCGACGGTCGCCGGGGCTCTCGTCGAGGGGGGATCGGGGATCATCCAGTACCGCGCGAAGGGCGTCCCGCGCGACGAGATGCGTCGCGACGTCGTCGCGATCCTCTCGGCCGCGCGCCCCGCGGCGGTGCCGGTTCTCGTGAACGACGACGTCGAGCTCGCCGTCGAGACGGGGGCGGACGGGGCGCA
>JAGUZZ010000344.1:0-6436 GCA_020060525.1 bacterium
CCGGACGCCGTCGCGCCGACGTCGACGAGCGAGCCGCCGTCTCGAGCGTCGTGCTCCACCACCGTCCAGCGGGAGAGTATATCGGCGCCGAGGTGCGCCGCGAGCGCGGCTCCCCCTCTCCCCCGGTGCAGGCCGAGGGCGAGGATGACGGTGACGCGCTCCGGACCGGCGCCGAGTCTCTCGAGCTCCTCGAGGAGCGGGCGGAGAAGTCTCGCGGCGGCGGCCCCGCGCGTGAGATCGGATATGAGAACGGCGACGGACCCGGTCCGCGGGAGAAGACGTTCGAGGGGAGGCGAGGCGACGGGACGCTCGAGGGCGGCCGCGAGGGAGTCGCGCTCGTCCGGAAGCGGCGGGACCCCGGCGCCCCCCGCCGTCCTGACGGCGGAGCGCCCGGGCATCTCGACGTCGAACGAGCCCGTTCCGTATGAAAGGGTGACTCGCATGAGTCCCTCCGCGATGCGTCCCCGCGCGCCCTCCGCCGCGTTTCGATCGAACGCCGCCCGCGAAGGATGAAGGAGGAGATCAGTCCGGCAGTATATGCGTTCCCGCCGCGCCCGCGCAGGCTTCGAGGAGCTTCGTCGCCTCGGATATGATGACGCGCGCGCCGCCCCATTCGATGAACCGGATCGCGGCCTCGATCTTGGGG
Organism: bacterium; assembly: GCA_020060525.1. Lineage (GTDB taxonomy): Bacteria > Krumholzibacteriota > Krumholzibacteriia > Krumholzibacteriales > Krumholzibacteriaceae > SSS58A. Next base: position 647 of record JAGUZZ010000344.1, read on the forward strand.
CCCATGCTTCCCGCGTGAAACTCGCCCGCGTCCCGGTGGCGGCGCACCTCGGCGAGCTTCACCCGGCGGAGCGCCTTCTGCGCCGCGGTCCCGAAGCCCACGTAGACCTCCGGCACGCTCGTGAGGATGATGAGCCGCTCGGCTCCCACCATCCGCGCGAGGACGGCCGCCGCGAGATCCTTGTCGATGACCGCCTCGACGCCGGCGAGGCGGTTCCCCTCGCGCACGACCGGAACGCCGCCGCCGCCCACGGCGATCACGACGACGTCGAGCTCGAGCAGCTTCGAGATAACGCCGGCCTCCACGATTTCGAGCGGATCCGGGGAGGGCACGACGCGCCGCCACCCGCGGTTCGCGTCGAGAACCATCCGAAACCCCTTCTCGAGCTCGAGCGCGCGCGCCTCCTCCTCGCCGTAGAACAGCCCGATCGGCTTCGTCGGATGCGCGAACGCCTCGTCCTCCTTCGAGACGACGACCTGCGAGACGAGCGAGACGACGTCGCGCGAGAACCCCTTCTCGAGAAGCTCGTTGCGGAGCGACTGCTGGATCATGTATCCGATGCCGCCATGCGAATCGGCGCCGCAGACGTCGAGCGGCATGGGCGGGATGCGGTCCTTCACCGCTTCGTTCCGCTCGACGATGTTGCCGACGATCGGTCCGTTGCCGTGCGTGACGATCACCCTTCGGCCCGCCGCGATGAGATCGGCCACCTGGCGCATCGAGGCATCGGTGAGAAGCCGCTGCTCCTCGATCGTGCCGGTTCCCTTGTTCGGAATGATCGCGTTGCCGCCGAGGGCGACGACGTCTATGCCGCGCACCGCAACACACCTCCGGAAAAAGAACCCCCTGTCGAAAGCGTCGGCTTTCGACAGGGGAGTCGAATCGTCGTGGCGCCGCTTACTTGAGGGCGCTCCGGATCTTCTCGAGCGCCTTCTTGATATTCTCCTGCGAGTTGGCGTAGGAGAACCGCACGTATCCCTCTCCGTACGCGCCGAAGCTCGTGCCGCTGAGGGCGGCCACGCCCGCCTTCTCGAGGAGGAACGTCTCGAGCTCCTTCGATTTCATCCCCGTGCCGGTGATGTTCGGGAAGACGTAGAAGGCCCCTTTCGGCTTGAGACACGTGAAGCCGGGGATCGCGTTGAGGCCGTCGACGATGAGATCACGGCGCACTTTGAACTCTTTGACCATCTTGCGCGACCTGCTCTGGGAGCCGGTGAGGGCCTCGATGCCGGCCATCTGCGTGAAGCTCGCCGTGCAGGAGTTCGAGTTCGTCTGAAGGCGGGCGACCGCGTCGGCGAGTTTCGGCGGCATGATCCCGTACCCGAGCCGCCACCCCGTCATCGCGTAGGTCTTCGAGTGGCCTTCGAGGAGGATGGTGCGATCCTTGACCTCGGGGAAGTCGTATATGCTGACGTGCTTCCCCTCGTAGACGATCTTGCTGTACACCTCGTCGCTGAGGATCCACGCGTCGTACTTGTCGGCGAGCTCGGCGACGGTTTTCATGTCCTTCTTGGTCAGGATGCCGCCCGTCGGATTCTGCGGAGAATTGACGATGATGAGCTTCGTCTTCTCGTTGACGAGTCCGCGCAGCTCGTCGACGTCGAACGAGAAGTTCTTCTCCTCCCGCAGCGGGATCGGAACGGGCTTGCCGCCGACGAAGTTGATCACCGACTCGTAGATGGGAAACCCGGGGTTCGGATAGATGACTTCGTCCCCCTCGTCGACGAGGGCCATGATCGAGAAGAAGAGGATCGGCTTGGCGCCCGGGGTGATGACGACGTTCTCCGGCCGCACCTCGATCTTGCGGTCCTTCGAGATGTGCTCGGCGAACACCTTCTTCGCGGCGGGCATCCCGGCGGACGGGCCGTAGTGGGTAAAGCCCTCCTTGAGCGCCTTGACGGCGGCCTTCACGATATTGGGCGGCGTGTCGAAATCGGGCTCACCGATCTCGAGATGGACCATATCCCTTCCTTCGGCCTCCATGGCCTTCGCGCGCGCCAGAACCTCGAAGGCGGTCTCCGTGCCGAGCCTGCTCATTCTCTCCGCAAACATCTCTCCTCCTCGTGGATCCTCGCCGGAAAACGGCACATCTCATAAAAAATAAGCAATATCTATATTATGGACGCGCGGACGCTTTGTCAACTCAATAGGCGAAACCGCGCAACGACTTGCCGCGCGATAGGTTGCCGTTTCAGAGGGGAAGGCCGGGGACGGACGGAGCGGAGGTCCCGGCGCCGGAGAGGGGAGCGGCGCGGGAGCCGTCACTTGAGCGACGAGAGATAATGCTGAACCTCGCGCCGGATATCCTCGCGGATCGTGCTCCCCTTGCTCGCGAGGCGGGCGAGGGACGCCTTGTCCATGAACCTCACGTGAACGAACTTCCGGAGGGCCGAGAGGGGCACCTTGGCGGGATTCATGAGAAGGTTGACGGGAACCTCCTTGTTCGAGAATCCCGAATAGAGCGAGCGCGTGTTCGCTATGATGTTGAGCACCCTCGCCGATCTCGATTTCTGCGCGATGAGCGGGATGATTCCGGGCTGGGCGGCGACCCGCGGATTGTTGATGAGCTCGACGATGAAGTTGTCGTTGTCCATGTAGGTGAGAACGAGCGTGCGCCAGCTTACGGCCGATTCCTTGTGGACGTTCGCCCAGTCGACGTCCCGGGGCATGTCCTCGATGTCGACGAACGGCGCCGGAGGCACCTTCGAGAGATCGATCGCCAGAATCCTCTCGTGAAGATCGAATCCGGGCAGATCGAGAAGCATCTTCAGGACGTTCACCGCGGCGAGCTTCTGGAGCAAAATCTCGAGAACGCCTTTCCCCGCCGCGCCGGCGTATATCGAGAGACAGCTCAGGAAATCCGGCTTGCGCTGCACCCTGAGCAGCAGCGGGTGCATGAGAAGGGCCCGGATGACCGAGGTTCCCGTTTTCATCGACGGATACGAATGGGCCCTCGCCGCCTGGACGTCGAAGAGGTCGGCGACGGCGCCGCCCGAGCTCGTCGTCCGGAGCGCCTCCATCACCGGTTCCCACGCGGCGCCGAGCCTGTGGCGGATGACGAGCGTCGCCTCGCCGAAGCGCTGATACGCCTCGTCGAGCGCCTGTATGCGCCATCGCGTCTCCTCGCCCGTGGTCATGAGGTAGATCGTCGTGCGCCCCTTCGACAGAAAATCGATGTTCGTAAGGAGAAGTCTGATGCGCAGCTCCCGCGCCTCGAGCTCCGCCTTGGCGCGCTCGAGCACGGCCTTGTCCCAGCGCCGATCCGGATCCGATACGCCGCGGCGCACCTCCTCGCTCCAGCCGAGCCACGGGGCGTTCGACGGCGCGTTCGACGCTCCCGGCAGCGGGTGGGAGATCGAGAGCAGCAGCACCTTCTTCCTGAACCAGTCCTCGCTCTCCCGAAGCGGCGTTCCCGCCTTCTCCCTCGCGGCGATGCGCGCCATCACGCGCCTGACGTTCCTGAACTCGGCGAGCTCCATGACGAGATGCTCCGCGGGAGGCACGGCGAGGAGCGCCGCGTAGACGAGCTTGAGGCCGGCCGTCTCTCCGGAGACGGCGAGCGCCGCGGCGCGGAGGATCTCTTTGTGGGGCTCCGCGGATGTGCCGAGATACTCGGCGAACAGCTCCGCGCGCTTGAAGACGTTGTCGGCGCCCGCGACCTTGAGGAGATTGTCCTTCGCTTCGCCGGACGGAAGCGAAGAGAGCAGCTCGTTCGAGTGCTCGACGAACGGCAGCGGCGGCGGGAAGGTGATCACCCGCCTGCCGTGGGTTTTGTCGTCGTATATAAGTGTACGGACGGATTCCATCACCCGGGCAATGAGCATGAACGGTTCCAATTCCACGCTCCGCGGCCGTTATGCCGGTATTCGTCGACAATTCCCTCTGCCCGCATTTCCCGCCGAGCCGCGACGGCGGCGGCTCGTCCATCGATCAGAAAGCGGCCACAGCCTGCACGCTCCCCTCCGCCGCGGCGTCTAGCTGATACGCTACTTTACCCGACGCTTCAATCTTATTGTATTTAATAGAGATAATAAATGCGCTCCTGCTCAAATCCCGGTAAGCGCCGCGCCACGGGTATGCGCCGGCGAGGGAAGGCTCGTAGTAGTAGCAAGCGGGCGCGCCTCTCGACGCCGCGTATACCGCATGAAAAGCCGTCAGGACGACGCGCCCCCCCGGAGAGCGCACCCGCAGCATCGGCGAGACGAGAACGCCTCGCTCGTCGTGCGATTTCGCAACGCTTTTAACGGCGAGACGGATCGATACCGACGACCCCGGGTCGGCGACGACCAGCGCGCCGGCGCCTCCGCCCGAATCCCGGCTCGACGGCGTCCCTCCGGGAAACGGAAGGAGCGGCGTCTCCCCGGATCCGGCGGCGTTTCCCGACAGGACGAGGCGGATGCGCCGCCATTTCCTCTCGATCTCCGCCCTGATCGTCCAGCGCTCCTTCCTCTCCTCGTCTCCGGTTCGCGCGGCGCACTCGAGCGCCGCCCGAACCGCCGTTCCGCGGGCGACCTTCCGCTCGGCCGCGGCGATCGCCCCCCCGTATGCCGGCGCGAAGCCGATGTCCACGCCGTTCACTCGTCCGATGATCCCGCCGGCGCCCGACGTGGCGGAATACAGGGAGACCCCGGCGCTCGTCGTGCGCCCGCGAAACGAAAACGCGGCGAGAGCCGCCGGGAACCCGCCGGGGAGATGAACCGCCTCGAACCCCGCTCTCGCGTTGCCCGCCTCGAAGCGCGCATCCGCGCCCACGAGCGTCTTCCGGCCGTCTCCCTCCTTGGCCACGAGCGACATCCCTCCGCGAAACCCCCCGGCGCGCGTCTCGACGCGTCCTCCCGCGACCCGGGCCGGGCCCGCCTCGAGTCGGCCGGAACGGACGATCCGCTCCCGTCCCGCGAAGAGGACTCCGCCGCACGCCCCGCCGCCGATCTCGATCGCGCCTCCGATCAGCGCCCGGCCGTAGGATGATGTGTTGGGAGCTATCCGGCGCCTCGACGCCATCGGAAAGGCTCCCGAGAACACGTGCGGAGAGCCGGCGCCGCCCGCGATGAGCCCTTCCGCGAAATCGGGAACGAAGCTCCCCGCCGCAAGCGCGAGGAAACCGGCGATGGTCTCGAGCCGCGCGAAGCCCGCGGTCGACGTATACGCGGCTGTTTCCCTCCGGCGAAGGACGATGCGAAAACGAGGAGAAGACAGCGCGGCGTGCCCTTCCTTTCCTCCCCCCCCGCCGGCGACGATCCCGTCGACGGTGAGCCGGAGGCGGCCCGACGCCCGCGCGGCCGCGCGGCTCGCGCCGCTCGACCGGGGAAGCTCCCCGTCGATTTCGAACTCCTCGATCGAGATCGCGGGATCCACGGAGCCGCCGCGATACTCCCCCCTCGCGTCCCCCTCCGAACCGATCGCGCCGGCGGCCGCCTGAACGGGCGGCGAGCCGGGGCCGGACGCGCCGATGCCGCCGCAGCCCTCGAGAAGCGTCGCCGCGAGGAGGACCGCGTGGAGCGCTTTCACCAGACCCACCTCCTCCCGGCTTTCGCCGAGGCGGTCACGCCGAGCAGCGGGTGAACGCTCCATTCGAATCCGAGGATGCAGCGCCGGATTTCGAAGCGAACGCCGGTTGAAAGCTCGCCCGATCGCCAGGCATAGGACGCCCCGACGGTCGTTCGCGCTCCGAGGGCCGCCGCCGCCTCGAGCCGGCGCTCCATCGCGAGGCCGTCCGGCGAAAAGGCCGCGACGCCGAAACCGACGGCTCCGCATGAGACGTCGCACGACCATGCGCTCCGGACACGCGAC
>JAGUZZ010000181.1:0-8488 GCA_020060525.1 bacterium
CCGCGCCGCCCGACGTCGTGACGCGCACGCGCAGAGGCGCCGGGAGCGGCTGATTCACGACGCCGGATTGTCCGTCTCCGGAGATCGCGGCGAGCCCGGCCGCCGCCGAGAAATCGTAGACGAGAAGGCTGTCCTCCGCGGGCGCCGCGCCGTAAAACCGCGACGCGTCGGGCGGATACCCGGCCGCGGCGATCGTCGTCCCTGGAGCCGCCGAGCCGACGACGGAGATCGCGTCGGGATCTATATCGACGTCGAGATGGACGAGACCGCTTCCCTCGTACGCGAGCATCGCCCGGTCGCCGGCGGGAGAGACCGCGACGCGTCCTCCTCCTCCGCCGGCCGCCACGGGAACGGCGACGGACGACGCCGGGCTCGCGGGGTTCGTCGTCATGAGCATGATGACCGATCTCTCGCCCGTGCCCGGATCGACCGCGAGCACGAGGCAGCGCTTGCCGTCCGGCGTGAATGAGAGCGATTGCGGCGTGAGTCCCGGCAGCGGGATGTTCGCCACCCCGTCGAGGAAGGTCACGCTCGCCGGATCGGCGTCGAGGACGTGTATCGATCCGTCGACGCCGTCCGATACCGCGAGGTAGCAGTGGAGCCCGGCCGGATGGTAGGCGAGGGCGCCGACGTCCCCGGCGACGCTCAGAGCCTCTTCGCCGACTCCCGAGCCGGTGTTTCCGGCGAAGGTGTCCAGGTTGTACGCGTGCACGCTCGCCGGCGTCGAGCTTCCCGGATCGGCGCTCTCGGCGGCGAGACATATCGATCCGTCGGGGCTCACGCACGCCGCCGTCACTCCCTCGACGAGAGCCGATACGTCGATCGAATCGAGAACGGTCATGAACGCGGGGCTCCGCGGAACGAGATCGACGATCGGCAGATGCCCGGGCTCTCCGATCGATCCCGCCCCCCGGTCGAGAACGAGGGCGCGGCGTCCGTCAGGCGTTATAATCGCTTCGTCGACGGCGAGAGCTCCGCCGAAATTTATCTCTCCGATCGTCTGGTGAAGCGTTCCGCTCGCGGGATCGATGTCGAGCGCGCGAAGCGCCTGATCGCCGCTCCCGCCCGCGGCGTACACCAGAACGCGGCCGGCGGGAGATACGGCAGCCGCGGAGCCGATCGCCGCCCCGTCCGCTCCGAGCTTCGCGGCGAGACGGAGGGCGTCGTTCGTCGACGCGCCGAGGACGCGGAAATAGATCTCGTTCGATGGAGCGTCCGGCTTGAACGCATTGCGTCCGACGACGGTCACGGCGCCGCTCTGCGCCCCGGGCGGGACGACGGCGACGATCATGGAATCGCGTCTCACGACGGGCGCCGCCTCGGCGCCGCCGAAGGATACGGCGATCGTCTCGTCGCCGGCGAAATCGGAGCCCGTGAGGACGACGATCGCGCCCGGAGGACCCGCGGCGGGATGCACGGCGCGCAGAACGGGTCCGACGCCGATCGCCGTCGCCGCGAGAGAGCGGTCTTGCTCGGACACGGAATAGAGATACAGCCCGTCCGGCGCCATCTCCGCGTCCACGGGGTTGACGCGGAGCGGAATGTCGGCGGCGACGGCGCGATAGGTCATGCTCTCGGGCCGGAGATCGACGACGTCGTAGATATTGAGCTCGCGATTCACGGCGTAGAGGAAGGAGCCCGCGGGCGTGACGGCGGCGGCGCGGAGCGAGCCGCCCGTCGTCACGTCGACGACCTTCGCGAGGAGCTCGAGGGATACGATCGTCACGAGTCCGCCGTCGTCCGTGACGTAGCAGCGCTCGCCCATGGGATCGACGGCGAGGTCGCGAGGATCGCCCCCGACGTCGATCTCCGCTCTCAGCGAATCTCCGGCGAGATCGTAGACGATGAGCGCGCCTCCTCCGCTCAGCGCGAGAAGCGATTTTCCGGCGGGATCGATCGCGAGCTTGCCGCGGAGACTCGCGCCGGAGAGATCGATGCCTCCGACGCGCCTGTCGAAGGTGGCGCTCGCGGGGTTGATGTCCCAGATCTGTATCTCGTCTCCGGAGGTCGGAATGAAGGCTCGTTTGCCGGAGGGCTCGATGAGGATGCCGAGCGGCTCGGCGCCGACGCTCATTTCGCTCAGGATCGCGAGATCGTCGAGGCCCCCGGCGCCCCGCTCCGCGTTGATGCGGTAGAGCGCGCCGTTGCGCCGGCCGACGCCGTATGCGCGCCTGCCGTCTGGCGCCACGGCGATCTCGTCGAGACCGCTCTGGACGGGGAAGGATCTGTTGGAGAGGTACAGCGGATCGTCCGGATCCACGAGCACCGCGGCGTAGCCGGCGTCGGTGGCGACGAAGGCGACGGCGCCGTCGGGAGCGACGGACACCGCGCGAGGAGTCGCCGCGAGCTGCGATACGCCCGCCTCGTAGCCGCGCGCCACCTCGTCCGCGGAGAGGACGGAGAACTGGATCGCGTTGCTCGTTTTTCCCTCGGCGACGTTCGTCACGGTGACGTTGCCCGTCGTCGCGTCCGGCGGAACGGTCACGAGGAGGCGCGTCGAAGTCGCCTCGAGAATCGTCGCGATCGCGCCGTTGAAATCGACGACGTTGTTCGCGAGGCTCTGCTCGAAGCCGTCGCCGCTCACGACGACGAGCGCGCCTTCGACCCCCTTGCGCGGCGCGAGGCTCGAGATCGCGACGTCGGGCTTGATCTCCGTCGCGAAAGAGAGCTCATAGTCCCCGTCGAGGCCGTTGCCGAACTTGTCCGTTATCCCTTGGTCGAGCTCGAGACGGTACACGCGCTCGAATGCGAGGTTGTTCGTGGGGAGAAAGGCGAGCGTCGAATCGTCCTGCACGAGCGCGGCGTTTCCGCCGACCGACGCGAGCGAGAGCGTGTCGACGATCCTGAAATTGCCCGGGACGCTCGCGAGATCGATCGGCTCGGAGAACGAGACGAGGATCGAGGCGTCGATCCGCACGTTCGTCTGCCCGTCGCCGGGATTGCAGGCGAGAACGGTCGGCCCGATCTCGTCGATGTTCGTGACGATCGCGATTGAGGCCGTCGAACCGTCCGCGACCGTCACCGCGGCTCGCGCCGAGGGATCGTCGGTCGCGGACTCCGCGGCGTCGTACCACTCGGGAACGAAGAGCGTGACGGCGTTGTCGAGAACGAGCTGGTTGACGTTGCCCGGCTGGAGGTACCCGATGACGGAGCTTCCGTTGAGCGGATAGATCGAGACGTAGTACTCGCCGGCGGGCAATCCCGCGAACTCGAAGCTCCCGTCGAGGAGCGTGTATTCGCTTCCGAGAGTGTCTCCGCTCGCCGCCTCTATCGCGAACACGATCGCTCCCGGCACCGGCGCGGCCGTTCGGCCGTCCGTCACCGTACCCGCGAGCCTGCTCGCGGCCGCGAGAGCGGCTTCGTCCGGATAGGCCTTGAACAGCGCGAGCCGGTCCTCGATTTCGAGGCTCGCCGCCAGAGTGTCGGGCGGAAGCACGTAGAACATCGTCGAGGTTCTCACGGCCGAATGGGAGAGGCCGAAGAGATGGCCCGCTTCATGAACCGAGACGCTCCGCAGGTCCACGCCCGTTCCGCCGGTGGGCGTCCGGAACTGAACGAGCGGGTTGAAGATGATGTCGCAATCGACGATCTGCCCCGGAAGCACCGGCCGCCCGTTGAAATAGTGATCGGGCTCGATGTAGGACGTCGTGATGCCGACGCCGAGGACTCCGGTCGGGAAGACGAAATCGGGGTCCGTGAAGGTGACGAGGTTCACCCCGTCGAGAGCCTGGGCGTCCCGCTGGGTCGTGGTGCCGAGGTAGTGCGTCCGCATCGTCGATCCCGGCAGGCCGTCCCACGTGTCGACGCCCTCGCGCACGGCGGTGATGTCGCTGCCGTCGCCGATCCCGGGGGCCCCCGTCTCGTGGATGCGGTATTTCAGGGTATCGGTCGCGAGATACTCGATATGGCGGGCGCCGATCGGGCCGGCGATGCACCCGTCGCCGTCGCGGTCGAAGAACGAAGAGGCCTCCGCGGGGCAGGCGTCCGTGAGATCGCCGACGCCGTCGCGATCCTCGTCGGCCGGCTCGCAGTCTCTCGGAAAACCGCTCACGTCGACGCCCGGCATCGAGGTTCTCACCCACACCAGCTTGACGTTGTCGAAGGTGGGGGAGGGCGTGTGCGGTCCCTCCGTGCCGCCCATGCCGGAAACCTGCCGCCCGACCAAGCGGATCTTCATCGCGGTGGCGCCGACTTGCATGAGCGAGGTGATATCCTGCTTGGACGTGAACCATCCTCCGGTTCCGTAATAGAGCAAGCTTCGGTTGACCCACGACGTATAGGGAGGAAAGGAGATATACCACGTATAGAACACGTTGCTCGTCAGGGGCAGCGCCGAGTACACGTCGTAATCGAGCTCGTAAAACAGCGCGTCGGTGACGATCGGAATCTCCGGCGATTCGATCGCGATATCGACGTATCTGCCGTTCGCGCTGTCCGCCGGCGATGGGAACGGAAACTGCTCAGTGACGGGATCGTACGATACCCACGCGTTGCAGGTCCTCCGCAACTTCCCCGTCGCGTAATCCCAATCGCCGGGAACGGCCGGATAGTAGATGGGATCGTAGACGAGCCGGAATGCGCCGCCCACCGGGGCGAGGCCTCCCGCGGACCAGCCATCGGTTCCCGATGCGAAGTTGTCGCGGAGATGCCCCGTGACTTCGATCCAATCGAGACGGCAAGCGCCGTTCGAGTCGTAGTCGCCGTCTTCGTCGGAATAGCTTCCGTCCGATTCCACACGGAACCGGATGGTGATCTCCAGCCCGACGGCTCCGGGAATCGAGACCGAACGTTGCTCGAATCCGGAGCTCGGCCCGGTGAGCGCCTCGAGCGTCGTGAACGTCGACCCGTCCGTCGAGTACTGCACGAGCACGAAATCATAATCCGGCTCGACGTCCCACTGGATCCTGTAGGAGACGAACGTCGACGCGCTCGCCAGCGTGAAGGTCTTCGCGAGGTTTTCGGTCCAGTTGTTTCCGTACCCGGGAGGCGTTGCGTATGCCGCGTCGTTCGTGCCGCACCACATGACCCCTTGGATTCCCAAGCTTTCGTCGTGCCAGGTCCACCGAGAATCGCCGCCGTACGTGAGATCCTTCGCCGTCCATCCTCCGTCGCCGTCCTGGAAGTCCTCGGCGTAGACGCACGTCGTATCGATCGAAGGATCCGGAACGATCGTGATCGGCAGGAAGGAGACGTTGTTCGTCTCGTCGAGCTCCTTGATGTTGCTGGTCCCCGATGAGTTGATGGGATCGACGATCGTTCCGATGTATACGTTCCCCTTCGGAGCGTTGAGCGGGATCCGGGCGGTGAGCACCGTGATCGCGCGGCTCTCGCCGTCGGGCCATATGCTCCCCGGAACGTTTCTATAGCCGATTCTCGGATCGCTGCTCGTGAAGATCGTATCCGTCGAGATTCGATACTCGACGAGGAACGACGTGTACTCCTGAACGGTGTCGGTGCCCGCGTTCGTCAGCGTCAGAGAGAGAAGGCTCGCGATGTTTTCGTTGAGCATGGCGCTCGCTGGGGCTCCGAAGGACGCTATCTCGAAATCTGGCGCGCCGTTCGCGCACGCGAACCCGGCGTGGCCGATCGCGGAAACCGCCCAGCCGTCGGCTTCGAAAGCCCTCAACGATTGCGTCGGCGGATAGTTGTAGGGAGCGACCGCTTGCCAATAGCCGGCCACGTCGCAGCCGCCCGAGCAGGCGGCGACGAGGCGGATCCTTTCGACGAGAAGTTGATTCGAGGCGTCCCTCGGCGAGGGGAAATCTATTTTGATTCCCGCCGAGGCCGTCCCCGTCGCCGTGCCGCCGACCGCCTCCTCGCTCACGTACTCGCATTCGCCGTACATGACAGCGTACTCGATCGAAACGATCGGTTTCGGAAAGTTCTCCGCGACGACGTACGCGACGATCGTATCGCCGGGCGGAACGAGGCAGAGCGTCCGCTGCGTGAGCGCCTCGTCGAAATAAACGACGACCACGGGCCCCGAGCTCGTTCCGAGCGGAGCCGCCACGGGCGTTCCTCGCCCGCCGCCGCCCGACCGCTCAATGGCGAACTCCTCGGGGCGAACGTTCGTTGCGACGAATGCGATTGCGAGAATCGCGGCGATAATCGCGAAATGAGCGTTTTTCATAATCCGACCCCTCCGCGCGAGAAAGTCCCCCGGCCCCTTCCCGCGGTTAATAATGAACGAACTTCCTCGTATCGCTATATCGTGGAGGCGGACAACAATCCGCCCACTCGATCGAGCCGCGTCGTTCCGCTGGAGAATCGGATTTTAGAAAACGCCCCACCCTAATCGGGCGCGCATCGATGCGGATCGATGAACCGGGATCGATGGCGCCGAGCCGCTTTTATCTTTGTAATTCAAAGCGATTATATCACAGTAGGAACTCCTCTGTAAACGATAAAATGGGCTTCGGACGGCCCCGGAAGATCGGATCGGGAAGCCGACGAGCGCGGTTTCCGATATCGGGTCGTTCTTCGACCTTCGCCGGTTCTTTTCGAGCGTTATACGTCGAACCTGAAGACGCCGCGATAGATCGTCTCGTCGCCCTTGCGGAAGACGAGGAGCACCTCCCAGCCGCCCGGCATGACGACGTTCACGGGAAGGAGATAGTCCCCCTTCTTGTTGAGCTTGAAGGGTACGTCCCCCGAGGGGTGCGCCCCGCGCATGGAGGGCATATCGTAGCTCCCCGTGATCGAGAGGTCCGTGACGCGCGCGCCGCCCTTCTCGAAGACCTGCACGATGAGGATCGGCGTGCCCATCTTGGGCTTCTTGTCGAACTTGTACGTGAAATAGACCTCCTCATCGATCCAGCATTTCTTGCCGTAGCCTGGGAGCTCGGTGTAGACGGTATCGGCCGCCGCCGTGTCGGGCGGCGGCGCGCCGTGGCGCATGCAGTGTTCCGACTGTGCGAGCGCGGTCCCGGGGCCGCCCGGGAATCCGCTGAACGAGACAACGACGAAGATCGCCGCGATTGACGCGATCGTTCCTGTTTTCATAGCGCATCGACCTCCTGACGTTTCGCCGGCCGCGTTACGCCGGCACGTGAAGCCTGCCGTCCCGCAGCTCGATGATGCGGCCGGCCTTTTTCGCGAGAGCCATGTTGTGGGTCACGAGCACGATCGTGAGTCCTTCCTTCGCGTTCAGATCCTGGAGAATCTCGGCGATCTCCTCGCTCCGCGCGACGTCGAGGTTTCCCGTCGGCTCGTCGGCCATGAGGATCCGCGGCTTGTTGACGAGCGAGCGCGCGATCGCCACGCGCTGCATCTCGCCGCCCGAGATCTCGCCCGGCAGATGATCGCGGCGGTTCTCGATGCCGAGGAGCGCGAGGATCCGGTCGACCTCGCGCTCGGCGCCGGGCTTTTTCCAGAACACGAAGGGAAGCATCACGTTCTCCCGCACCGTGAGGGTCGGGATGAGGTAGAACTTCTGGAACACGTATCCGAACATCTCGCGGCGGATGTCCGTGAGCTTCGCCTCGCCGAGCGCGGCCCCCTCGTCGAAGATCCGCTGCCCGCAGAGATCGAGGCGCCCCGACGTGGGGTTGTCGAGGCAGCCGAGGATATTGATGAGGGTCGTCTTGCCCGATCCGGACGGCCCGATGAACGACACGAACTCCCCCGGCGCGATCGTGAGGGAGACGTTGTCCACGGCGTGGATCGACTCCGCGCCCCGGCGGTAGGTCTTCACGAGACGCTCGGCCGTTATCGACGGGCAGACGTCGCCGGGGGCCGTCGCGGCGATCCGGTCCGCGCTCTTCGCTCCGCTCCCGTTCATCATTCCACCTCGCTTCTGATCGTTTCGAGCGGCCGCACGCTGCCGGCTTTCCACGACGGATAGATCCCGCTCAAGATGCCGATGAGCGTGACGAGACCGAGGGTGAGGACGGCGAGCCGCCAGTCGATCGAGACGAGCCCGCCGCTCGGCGTGAAGGGGAGCACCCCGCGGATGAAGACCTCCGTGAACTTCGCCGTGACGACGGCGAGCGCGCTCCCCACGACGCCGCCCGCCGCGCAGAGGATCACCGTCTCGAGCCAGATGAGCTTGAAGATGTCGCCCGCCTTCGCGCCCATCGCCTTGAGGATGCCGATCTCCTGCCGCCGCTCCATGACCGACATGAGGATCGTGTTGACGACGCCGACGACCGCGATGAGAACGGCGATGATCGCGATCGAGAGGACCATCACCTTCGCGGTCGAGACGAGCGTCATGATCGTGTTCTTGACCTGCGAGAGGCTCACGACCTGCACGTCGGGGAGCCGGTACATGCGCTCCTCGAACGCCGCGATGTCGGCCTCGGATTTCACCTTGATGCCGATCCCGGTGAGCTCCCCCTGCTGGCCGAAGATCTCCTGCACCGTCTCGAGCGGCATGAATATCGTGCCGTCGTCCTGCGTGCCCGTGCGGTCGAGGATGCCGACGACCGCGATCTCGACGTCGAGATCGGGTATGAGGAGCATGTCGCCGACCTCGCGCTGCTCGAGC